>JBOHCW010000129.1:0-6052 GCA_050725375.1 Actinocrinis sp.
AACACCAACCACACCGGCATCTACGTCGCGCAGCAACTGGGCTACTTCAAGGCCGCGGGGATCAACCTGCAGCTCGTGCCTTATGGCTCGACTCCGCCCGAGACGCTGGTGTCGGCGCATAAGGCGGACTTCGGCATCTCATACCAGGACGGGCTGACCGAGGCGGCGGCGACCGGCGGCGACATCACGTCCGTGTTCGCGATCACGCAGAAGACCGACGTGGTGATCGGCGTGCGGGCCAACAGCGGTATCACGGCGCCGAAGCAACTCGACGGCAAGACGTACGCCGGCTACGGGTCACCGCTGGAGTTGCCGATGCTCAAATACGTGATCAAGCACGACGGCGGCACGGGCACGTTCAAGGACGTGACCTTGAACACGGACGCATATCAGGCACTTTACGCTGGTCAGGCCGACTTCGCGCTGCCCGAGCCGACCTGGGAGGTCATCCAGGCCAAGCTGGTCGGCAAGCCGCTGACCACCTTCGACCTGTCGGGCTACGGGTTCCCGTCGATCTACTCGGCGCTGATCGCCAGCTCGCACCAGTACCTCGCCGCGCACGCGGACACCGCGCGCCGTTTCCTCGGTGCGGTACTCAAGGGTTATCAGTACGCGACCGCGCACCCGGCCGACGCGGCGAACCTGCTGATCCAGGCGAACCAGGCGGTGCTCGGCACGCAGCGGGACCTGGTCGAGCAGAGCGCCGCTCTGGAGGCGTCCGAGTTCTACAAGGACTCTGACGGCCAGATCGGCGTACAGAGCCAGGCCCGCTGGAAGACGTTGACGGATTTCCTGTACAGCAACGGAATCCTCGCCGACGCCGCAGGTAAGACGTTGACAGCCGAGCCCGACGTGTCGGCGCTGTATACGAATGCCTATCTGCCTGCCTCGGCAGGCGGATCATCAAGCACTGCGCCTGCCTCGGCAGGCGGATCATCAGACACTGCGCCTGCCTCGGCAGGCGGATCGTCAAGCGCCGGCGCGTCCTCCACCGCGACACCGTAGCCATGACCGCCAAGCGTCTGCTGCACACGCTCTGGCCGCCGCTGCTGCTCGCCGCCGCGCTGGTCGGCGGCTGGCAGTCGGTCGGCCAGTTCGGTGTGCGCGACGTCCAGGTGTTGCCGACTCCGTCGCAGGTGCTGTCGGCCGGTTGGGACCAGCGCGGCGCACTGTGGCAGAACACTGTGCCGACCCTGGAGGAGACGCTCGCCGGCTTCGCCCTGACGTTCGCGCTGTCCTGGCTGATCGCGACCGCGATGGACTTCTCGGGCGCGGCGCGGCGCGCGCTCTATCCGTTGCTGGTCGCCTCGCAGACGGTGCCGGTCGTGGCCATCGCGCCGCTGTTCGTCGTCGTGTTCGGGTTCTACCTCTTCCCCAAGGTGTTGCTGGTCGCGCTCGCCACGTTCTTCCCGCTGACCGCCTCGCTGGCCGAGGGGTTCGCGACCGCGGACCAGGACGCGATGCGGCTGATGCGCTCGATGGGCGCGAGCCGGTGGCAGTGCTTCGTGAAGCTTCGGGTGCCCGGCGCGCTGCCGTTCTTCTTCGCCGGATTGCGGGTGTCGATCACGTACGCGATCGGCGGCGCGGTGTTCGCCGAGTACGCGGGCGCGATCAACGGCCTGGGCATCTACATGCACCAGATGCAGCAGAACTTCCGCACCGACCTGGTGTTCGCCGCGATCCTGGTGATCGCGGCGCTCAGCGTGCTGCTGTTCGTCTCGACCTTCCTGCTGGAGCGGCTGGTCACACCGTGGCGGCGGCACGAGAACGCGTTTCGTTCACAAGCGCAGACCCAGGCGCGCAAGCGGGCGCGGCAGGACGTGGCCGCGTGAACGACTACCGGCTTGAGGTCAGTGGCCTGGTTCAGCAGTTCGCCCGGCCCGGCCGCGGCGAGCCGCCGCTCGCGGTGCTCGACGGCCTGGACCTCGCGGTGCGTCCCGGCGAGTTCACGGCCGTGATCGGCCCGAGCGGCAGCGGCAAGTCGACGCTGTTCAACATCGTCGCGGGACTCGACCGGCCGACGGCCGGCCAGGTGCGCATCGACGGCAGGCCGACCACCGGGCACAGCGATCAGGTCGCTTACATGCCGCAGAAGGACCTGCTCTTCCCGTGGCGCACGATCGAGGACAACGCCGCGCTGGGCCTGGAGGTCCAGGGCACGGCGCGCCGGGACGCGCGAGCCGCCGTACGTCCGATGTTGGTCGAGTTCGGGCTCGACGGATTCGAGCGCTCATATCCCGGCGAGCTGTCGGGCGGGATGCGGCAGCGCGCCGCGTTGCTGCGTACCGTGGCGATGCAGCGTCCCGTCCTGCTGCTGGACGAGCCGTTCGGCGCGCTCGATTCGCTGACCCGTACCCAGATGCAGCTGTGGCTGGCCGAGACCTGGCAGCGGCACGACTGGACGGTGCTGCTGGTCACGCACGACATCCGCGAGGCGGTGTTCCTGGCCGACAGCGTGCACGTACTCTCGCCGCGCCCGGCGAAACTGGCCGCACGATTGGAAATCGACCTGCCGCGTCCACGGACGGCGGACACCTTCCAGTCACCGAGGTTCACGGAGCTAGAGCGCGATGTGATCAGCGCGCTCGGCCCGCTGATCACTCGTGAAGGTCAAGCTACGGACGCCCGGCCGGCCGCCGGCCCGAAAGACGCGTCCTGATGTCCGCGCTCACCGCCTCGGCGCGCCCGCACCTGGTGCACGGCATGGGAACGCAGAACGTCACGCCCGACTGGCCGCCGCTCACCCTCGCCGAGGTCGACAAGGCGTTGCGCGGGTACCCCGAGGCCGGCGGTGCCAGTGCCCTGATCTGGCGCTCGCCGCGTCCGCTGTCGGCCGCCGGCCTGGTCGAGACGCGCCGCGGCGGCCGGGTGTTCGTCAAACGGCACCACCAATCGGTGCGATCCGCGGTCGGCCTGCACGAAGAGCACGCATTCCTCGCCCACCTGCGGCGCAACGGCGCGGCCGTCGTGCGCGTGCTCGCGGACGACGAGGGCGGGACCGCCCTGTCCGACGGCGAGTGGACGTACGAGGTGCACACGGTCGGCGTCGGCGACGACCTGTACCGCGACGCGATCTCGTGGTCGCCGTTCACGCAGCCCGGCCATGCGCGCGCCGCCGGACGTGCGCTCGCACACCTCCACGAGGCAGCACACGGATACGACGCGCCACCGCGCACCGCACAGCCGCTCGTCGCGGGGTTCTCCGTCTTCGCGTCCGACGACCCTTTCGCAGCCCTCGAACAGTACGCCGCCGAACGTCCGGCCGTCGCCGCCGAACTCGCCGAACGTCCTTGGCGAGCCGACCTCGAACGGCGGCACCTTCCGTTCCACGCGCGTCTGTCGCCGCTGCTGGCCGAGCTCGGATCGCAGTGGACGCACAATGACCTCCATGCCTCCAACCTGCTGTGGCACGGCGGCGAGGTGGCGACGGTGCTCGACTTCGGGCTCTGCGAACGCGCTTTCGCGGCGCACGACCTGGCGACGGCGATCGAGCGCAACGCGGTGGAGTGGCTGGAGCTGGACGAGAAGGGCGCCGCGGCGGTGCACCTCGACGCGGCGGTCGGCCTGGTCCAGGGGTATCAAGAGGTCAGAAGGCTGACCGACGCCGAGCGCGCCGCGCTGCCGGAGCTGCTCGCGCTGTGCCACGCCGACTACGCGCTGAGCGAGATCGACTACTTCCGCGGCGTCACCGGCTCCCCCCGGAACACGGAGCTGGCCTACCGGTACCTGGTGGACCACACGGCGTGGTTCGCCGGCCCGGTAGGCGGTCGATTCCTCGCTGACCTGCGGAAATCCTTGGGCTGATCTGCGCGTGATGAGCTGAATGTCGGCCGGTGATGCCAAAAGGTGAGGATCGCCTGTTCGAGGTCCGATAGACTGGTTTAGCGAGGCGTTTCATGCGCCTCGCGCCGCACGTTCTCTGCGCAGATGGCATTCCGCGCCGGTCGAGCCCCGCGGCTGGAACCAGGTACGGAGTCATCATGGCGGAAATCCGCCCAGTCAGGACGTCCGGCGCGCGCCGGAGAGACAGCGGCCACGGCGCCGCTTCAACGCAGCCCACGAGTACGGACGCGACGAAATCCGCGGCCCGCACGCAGCTGGAGCAGGGGCGCGCGAACACGCGCCAGGCGAACCAGGGAAAGCAGAACAAGGTCAAGGTCACCCTGCCCGGCTCGAACCAGCCCGCTGCGAACGGCGCGAAGAAGCCGGCCGCCGCCACCCCCGAGCCGGCTGCCGCGGTAGCTGCGGACACACAGCCCGCCGCCGCCGCCGCGCCCGTCGCCTCCTTCGGCGAGCTGGGCGTGCCGCAAGGTCTCGTCGCGGCCATGGCGGCGACCGGCATCACGGCGCCGTTCCCCATCCAGTCGGCGACGCTGCCGGACTCGCTGCGGGGCCGTGACGTGCTCGGACGCGGCCGCACCGGCTCCGGAAAGACGCTCGCGTTCGTGCTGCCGGTGCTCGTGCGCCTCGCGGCGAGCGCGAAGCCGCGAACACCCGGCCGTCCCCGCGCCCTGATCCTGGCGCCGACGCGTGAACTGGCGACGCAGATCCATGACACGCTCGAACCGCTGGCCAAGGGGCTTCGGCTGCGCAGCGCCACCGTGTTCGGCGGCGTCGGCGCCAACCCGCAGATCAGCGCCCTGCGCGCGGGTCTTGACGTGCTCGTCGCGTGCCCGGGCCGCCTGGAGGACCACATCCGTTCCGGGCACGCCCGCCTCGACGCGGTCGAGATCACCGTGCTGGACGAGGCCGATCACATGGCCGACCTGGGCTTCCTGCCCGTGGTCAAGCGCCTGCTCGACCTCACCCCCGCCCAAGGCCAGCGCCTGCTGTTCTCCGCGACGCTCGACAACGGCATCAACCAGCTGGTCCAGCGTTTCCTGCACGACCCGGTGACGCACAGCGTCGACTCGGCGCAGTCGCCGATCTCGACGATGTCGCACCACGTGCTGCACCTCGCCCCCGAGCACCGCCTCCCGGTCCTGGTCGATCTCGCGGCCGCGCCCGGTCGCACGATCATGTTCACCCGCACCAAGCACGGCGCCCGCAAGCTCGCCAAGCAGCTGGTCGCGGCCAACATCCCGGCCGTCGAGCTGCACGGCAACCTGGCCCACAACGCGCGCACCCGCAACCTGGCCGCCTTCTCCACCGGCGAGGCGACCACGCTGGTCGCGACCGACATCGCCGCACGCGGCATCCACGTCGACGACGTGACCCTGGTCGTGCACGCCGATCCTCCGGTCGAGCACAAGGCGTACCTGCACCGCTCCGGCCGCACCGCACGGGCCGGCGCGTCCGGCACGGTCATCACCCTGATGACCGACGCACAGCGCAGCGAGGTCAGGGACCTGACCCGCAAGGCGGGCATCTCGCCGACCACCACGCGGCTGTCCCCCGGCGACCCGCTGCTCAAGAAGCTGGCGCCGGGTGAGCGCACGTTCGCCGACCCCGAGGCGATGAGCGGCCTGATGGCGGCCTCGACGGCGCCCGAGCAGCCGCGCCGGCGCGGACAACAGTCACCGAGGTCCGCGTCCAGGTCCGGGCAGAGGTCCGCGTCGACCGCCACCGCGAAGCAGATCCCGGGGCAACGCAGCAGGTCAGCGGCTGATGGCGGGATGGCCGCGCCGAGGTCGGGCTCGTCGAAGCCGAACAGGTCCGAGTCGTCCGCCGGTCAGTCGAGGCAGTCGACGCAGGCGAAGTACTCATCGACCGCCAATCCGCGCCGTCCCCGCCGCCCCAATCAGGCGGTCTAACCACGGTCAACGCCCGCCGGGAACGCGTCTTCGGACCGTTCCAGGCGGGCTTTTGCGTGCGGACGGCGGGGCGGTGCCCGGCGGTCGCCGGCCATGCGCTAGTTTCTACGAAAGCGCCCTGGATAAACCAAGTCCGATGGCAAGCCGCGAAACCGGGGCACTACCGGAGGCGCATACCCATGACCACCGTCAACGGCCCGGCTCGGACGTACGTCGCACAGACAGACCGCCCTGGGGCACGTCCCGGCTCAGTGGCGATCCGGTGGATCACCTCCACCGATCACAAGGTCATCGGGTAC
>JBOHCW010000130.1:0-3413 GCA_050725375.1 Actinocrinis sp.
GCCCTATGGCGTCGACGGCGATGCCCTTCTTCCGGCCCGGAACGCGTTTACCGGCGTCTTTGCCGGTGGTTGCCGCGGGGACGTTGACAGCGGCGTGCACGGACTGGGAGTCGAGCACCACCAGGGACGGGTCCTCGGTTCGTCCGGCGCGCTCGCGCACCTGGCAGCGCAGGATCTCGTGGACCGTCTCGCTCGTGCCGTCGTCGCGCCACTTGTAGAAGTAGTACTTGACCGCGCCGGGAGGAGGCAGGTCGTGCGGCAGGTACTCCCACTGGCAGCCGGTCCGGCCCTGGTAGAAGATCGCGTTGATGATCTCGCGCATCGCGTAACGGCCCTGATGCCCGCTGACCGAGGGATGCGCCGCCTTCCACGCCGTGATCACCGGTTTGATCAGCGCCCACCGCTCCTCGGTCAGGTCGCTCGGGTACCCCCTGCGTTCAACCACAGCCCCAGCCCAACACGGCCAAACGCGCCGTGCAGCCGCTTTCCGCCCATACCCATACGATCGAGCGATACCGAAACGGTCAGACCGTCACATCCCGCCCTCTTAGGTCGTGCCAGAGCGCGTTCGTGGGTTAAGGGTGGCGGCCTTCGGGGCCGAGGCGCCGGCGAATAGGACGACGGTGTCAGGCGGCTGATGTGTCGCTGCGTTCCGGACTTGTCTGTCTGACGTGGACAGTCGGGGTCTCTCACGTGGGGGCGGGCAACCTGGGTGTCCGCTGTAGGGAGACATTATGGGTGCTTGTGGGCGAGGGGTCGGTGTTCGGGGCTGGGTGGCGGATGCCAGCGATGTCATCTAGCTGACGTGGGTGTGGCCGGTCCGGTGTGTCGCTGCGTTTCGGATCTGTCCGTTTGAAGTGGACAGTTGGAGTCGCGTGGGTAGGGTCGGCGATCTGGCGCTGGCTCTGGGGGACATCGTGGGTGGGTGGTTTGCGTGGCTGTTGTGCGGTCAGGCCGCATCGGTGGTCGTGGGCATGTGGTGGTGTTCGGTAGTCGAGGCGGCGACGGGCGCGCCACTTATGCCAGGCGGCTGATGTCGCTGCCGGGTTTTGTGTCGCTGCGTTCTTGTCTGTCTGAAGTGGACAGGTTGGTTTCGCGGGCGGGGTCGCGCGGGTTGGAGTGAACGATCTGGGCGGATGAGCGTGGCGGCGACCTCCGTACAGTCGCCGACGCGTCCTCGTATGTGCCGCGTCGAGCGACCTGGGTCGGCGGGCTTTTATCCGCTGGATCGGTGACGGAGCGGTCCGGACTGTCAGGGGCGTGGGTAGGAGCAGGCCGCGTTGGCGGCCGCCTTGCGCTGGGCGGCGGTGAGCTTCAGCGGGGTCTTGGTACGCGGATCGGTCACGCTGACCGACTCCGCGTCGAGCACGTCCGTCGGACCCTGGCCGCCGAAACAGGCCACTGCGACGATCGGTACCCGGTCCGCGGGGTGGTCGTCGGCGCCGCTCGCCGCGCCGCCTGTGCCTGTACCTGTACCACTGCCCGAGCTCGAGCCTGCGCCTTCTGTACCCGGGCCGCTTGCGCCGCTCGAAACGGTCCCGGTCGGACCGGTTGGCGGCGTCGCCACGGCCGGGCGGGCCGACCAGGCGATCGTGAAGCCGGCCGCGCCGTTGCCGACCAGGCCGATCTGCTGCCACTGCGCCGAGGCCGGGACGGCGCCGCCGCTCCACCGGACCGTGGCCGGCAGCGTCGCAAAGCCGACGATCCACACGTGGCTGCCGGTCGCGTGCAGGTCGAGCGCTCCGGGGTCGTCGGCGGACGGATCGGCCGACAGCGCGATAGCGGTCGGCAGCGGGACACTGTCCTGACACGGACTCGGCTTCAACGACGCGGGCGGGTTGCCGTGCACCACCGCCGACGCGACGACCCCGCCGCCGACCACCTCGAACCAGCGCATGTCGGGAGTGCCGCCGAACGGATCGGGCACCACATCGCCGAGGCAGTAGCCGGCGAATTCGAGCCCGCAATTCGGGCCGATGGTGCGCAGCACCGTGTCGGCCATGCTCGCGCCGCGCCGCAGCCGCGCGCCGGACGCGCGGGTGCTGCCCGAGAACAGACCCTTCGCCGACGCGGTCGCGCACGCGGCGGCGTGCGCACTCCCGCTCGTGGACACCGTCGCGCTCGACTTCGCATCGGCGGCCGGGACGGACGGCGGCGCGCCGGTCGCGTTCGAGCCGGAACCGCGCGTGCCGAACAGCACCCCGATGGCGATCAGCGCCGAGACGGTGACGACCGCGAACGCCGGAAGCACCACACGGCGGGTGCGGCGGTCGAAGGGGAACTGCTCGAATCCGGCGGTGCGGCGCGGTGATTCGCCGACCGAAGCCCGCCCGGCGGCCAGGTCCGTCGGCGAGCCGATGAGAGTGACCTCGGCGGCGCCGTCCACATCTGAGGCCTGATTCACCTGCGTCTCGGGCAGCCGTACGTTACCGGCCGCGCCCGCGGTCACAGTGGGCTGATCGAGGTCGTCGGCCGCATCGCGCGCCTGCGCCGTCAGCTCCCTGTCAAGCGCGTACCAGCGCGCCTGCCAGGCCTCTACATCACCACCGCACGCGCCGACGAACGCCAGCGTCACGTCCAGGCTCGGCCGGCGCACCCCGCCCGCCGCCTCACCCAGCGTGCTCGGGCTGAACCCGGCCGTCTTGGCCAGTGCCCGATACGTGGGGTTGCCCGCCTCTTCGCGCAGCCCCCGCAGGTCGTGCGCGAAAGACTGGAGCGGCCCGTCCTGCGGATCGACCAGTCGTGCTGTGCGGCCCATATCGTCCTTCGCTGTCGCCCGGCGCGCCTCGCCCGGACCGGCCGCCCGTTCACCCCGGCCCGGAGCGGTCCAGTCTGCCATGCGCGGTGCCCGCCACGACGCGAGCCTCCCGCAGGGCTTTGCGTCGTACGCGCCGGACGGTTGTCCGCTCACGACCGGACCGGGCCGGACCGACGGCCGGCGAGCGTGTCAGACCACGGCGAGCGTGTCAGACCATTGAGCAGGCGGGGTCCTCCAGGTGGGACAGCGGAATCAGCCGCAGATCGTCCCCGCCGTCCGCGATCAGCTGCCGGATGTGCCACAGCTGCGCGCCGGGCTCGGCCTCCTCGCCCAGTTCGAGCGCCGCGCTCGCCTGAGCGAACACCGTGAGCGCGTCCGCCTGGCGTTCGGTGAGCGCCAGCGCGGCCATCAGCAGTCCCCAGAACTGCTCACGCCGCGGATACTCGGCGGTCAGGGATCGAAGACGCGGGACGAGTCCGGCGTGCTCGCCCAGCACCAGCTGCGCGCGCACCTGCAGGCCGATCGTGTCCAGCCGCATCGTGTCCAGCCGCGGCGCCTCCTCGCGCAGCAGGCGCTGCGAGGGCACGTCCGCGAGCACCGGCCCGCGCCACACCGCGAGCGCGTCGCCGAGCAGCCGCACGGCGCGCCCGTACTC
>JBOHCW010000131.1:0-7166 GCA_050725375.1 Actinocrinis sp.
GAGTCCGAAGTACGCCGAGGCGGTGTGCGCGAGCTTGCCGCCCTCAAGCTGCTTGTAGAACTGCGTGAAGGCGTTGTTGCAGGACTGAGCGAAGTCGGTCGCGAACGGCGTGCCCGCCGGCAGCGACTCCTCGTTCTGGCCGTTGCTGTCGGTGCTGTTGTGGTAGACGACACCCTGCACCGTGAATGTCAGCGGGCAGGCCACCGGGCTGTTCAGCTGGACCACGCTGTAGTTGAACAGCGCCGCGCTGGTGACGACCTTGAACGTGGAGCCCGGCGCGAGTCCGCCGATCAGCGCCTTGTCGCCGCTGCCGGCGCTGTTGGCCACCGCCAGGATCGCGCCGGTCGACGGGCGCAACACCACCATCGCGCTGCGCGGGTTCATCGCCACCGCGGCCGTCGCGGCGGCCTGGACCGACGGGTCGATCGTGGTCTTGAGCGAGGAGTCGTCCACCGGCTTCTTCAGCGTCGACTTGCTGCCCGAGACCGCGCTGCCGGACGAGTCGACCCGCTCTATGGCCACGCCGGCCGTGCCGTGGCCGGTCGGCGCCTTCGCGCTCAGCGCGGAGGAGATGTTGCCCAGCGCGGTCTCCGAGTACCCCGACAGCTTCGAGCCCTTCGCGTCGGTGACCTTGCCGACGCCGGCGGGTACCGAGACCGTCTTGAGCTTCTGCCCGCTGGTCAGGTGCGGGTCCAATATCGCCGGGCTCCACTTGACCGACCAGCCGTCGGACTGCTTGTAGGCCACAAGGCTGGAGTTGTACGTCCAGGGCAGCGCCGTCGCGCCCTTGGTCGACAGGCTGACGGTCGCCGTCGCGGCGAACGGCACGGTGCCCGAGGGCCCCGCCCCGGCCGAGGCGCCGGCCGCGGACGAGTCAGCACTCGACGACGGGTTGCCCGCGCCCGGGCCGGCCGACACGGTCGGCGACGAACCCGCGACGACCGCGGGCTGCGGCGTGACCTTCAGCGAGCTGAGGTTCAGGCCCGACTTGTAGTCGTTCATCGCCTGCAGCGCCGCGGTCGGGTCGTCGGTGTACTTGGCCGCCTGTTCGAGGTTCCCGGACTGCCACGCGGTCAGGAACGCCGAACCGGTCTGCTCGGCCGCGGTGGCCGGATCGGCGCTGGTCGGCTGGAAGCTCGTGTGCGTCGGCGAGGGCGCGGCCGAGGCGCCCTTGCCTCCGGCCGCGGTGTTGCCGCTCTTGCCCGGACCGCCGCCGAACACCAGATAGCCGACCAGTCCGAGCACCGCGACCCCGATCACCGCGGTGCCCGCGATCAGTGGCGTGCGGTTGCGATCCGCGGACTGCGCGTGCGGCTCGGGCTCGCGTCCGTAGTCCGGCATGTACGCGGAACGCTGGGCCGGCTCGCCGTAACCGTCTCCGCCGCCCTGTTGCGGCTGCTGGTACGGCTCGTAGCGCGGCTGGTACTGCGTGGGCTGCTGGCGCGGATCCACGCCGTACGGCTCGGGAAAGGATGCGGGCTGAACCGGCCGCTGCGACTGAGGCAGCGGCGGAGACTGCGGAGTCTGGGACACCGGAGGCGGCGGAGGCGCGCCGAACACGTTGCCGCCGCCGTACGCGTCAGCGGCGCCACCGTAGCCGCGCCCGTACTGCGGGCTCTGATACTGCGGACCCTGATCCGGCGCCTTCTGATAATCAGGACCCTGTCCGCGCACCGGCGCCGCCGGTCCCGGGTACCCGCCCTGAGCGTCGGGCACCACCGGCATCCCGCCGACCTGAGTCGGCATGTCGTCGGCCGAATACCCCGCCGCGCGCTGCGGCGGCACGTCCGGGTCCTCGCGGAACCAGCCGTCCACCGGCGATCTGTCGTCGGACATGCGCGGTGCCATCCCTCCCACGATCAATGCTGCCGGTCATCCACCGCGGTAGAAGACTCGGCCCGGCCCCGCTGCGTTGCGCCGATCCGCACACTGTGACGGCAGTGTGACGAACGAGTGCGACGAACGCCGCCCGGGTCTGCCTCGAAGACCCCGGGCGGGCGAAAGCCCGCTCCGCGACGCTGCCGCCGCCGGACCGGGCTCCCCGCTCGTGGAGCGGACGACGGGAATCGAACCCGCGTAGCCAGTTTGGAAGACTGGGGCTCTACCATTGAGCTACGTCCGCATGTGCCTCATGTGCCGCCCCATCTTGCCATACGCGCGAACCAGTCGGCACCCGACTTCACCCCGGCGCCGTCGAGCGCCACGGGTAAGGAGTGCACCTCGGATAAGTCCCAGTGCACGCCCACCCCCGAACCGGTACGCTTCCCCCGATCGTCGACGGGGTGTGGCGCAGTTTGGTAGCGCGTCCGCTTTGGGAGCGGAAGGCCGTGGGTTCGAATCCCGCCACCCCGACTGTGGCTATCGTGCTACTTGTCCTATGAGATGCGGCGCGGCCGGGGTTGTCCCGCCGGTTGAGACCGAGGCCGAACTGTGACGGATCGTCACGGGTAGTCGTGATCTGCGCTTTTATCACCCGGCCGTGCAGTGCAAGGTACGATACCGAGCGCAAGCGCGATGCGGCGCGCGTCTCGGTGCGCCCGCCCGCCGCCGCAGCGCTTCCGTCACGGCGTGACCGACACCCCGGGCGCGCGCTTGCGGCCTACCAATTGCCCCAGCGAGGAGAGCACTGCAGTGAAGAGCGCCGTCGAGACCCTCGACCCCACCCGGGTCCGGCTCACCGTCGAGGTTCCCTTCGCCGAACTCAAGCCCAGCCTCGACACGGCGTACGCACGCATCGCCGATCAGGTGAGCGTGCCGGGCTTCCGCAAGGGGAAGGTGCCGCCGCGCGTCATCGACCAGCGCGTCGGCCGGGGTGCCGTGCTGGAGGAGGCGATCAACTCCGCGCTGCCCGACCTGTACATCCAGGCGGTCACCGAGAGCAAGATCGAAGCGGTCGGCCGCCCCGAGGTCGAGGTCACCGAGTTCGCCGACGGGGAGCAGTTGAAGTTCACCGCCGAGGTGGACGTGCGCCCCGAGTTCGACCTGCCCGAGTACAAGGGCGTCGCGGTCGAGGTGGACGACGTCGCGGTCAGCGACGAGGACGTGGACGAGCAGGTCGACTCGCTGCGCAAGCGCTTCGGCACCCTGACCGGCGTCGAGCGCGCCGTCGAGGACGGCGACTTCGTCACCATCGACCTGGTCGCCACCATCGACGGCGAGACGCTGGAGGACGGCGACGCCACCGGTGTCTCCTACGAGGTCGGCTCGAACAACATGGTCGACGGCCTCGACGAGGCCGTGCTCGGCAAGAGCGCCGGCGACACCGTCGAGTTCGCCTCGCAGCTGGTCGGCGGTTCGCGCGCCGGCGAGCAGGCCGACATCAAGGTCTCCGTGGGCGCGGTCAAGGCCCGCGAGCTGCCCGAGCTCGACGACGAGTTCGCCCAGCTGGCCAGCGAGTTCGACACCCTGGACGAGCTGAAGGCGGACATCCGCGGCCGCCTGGAGCGGGCCAAGAAGTTCGAGCAGGGCGCGCAGGCGCGCGACAAGGTGCTGGAGAACGTGCTCACCCAGGTCGAGATCCCGCTGCCGGCCAAGGCCGTCGAGGCCGAGATCGAATGGCGCAACGAGCAGCTCGACCAGCAGATCCAGGCCGCGGGCCTGACCCGGGACGGCTTCCTCAAGCTGCAGGACCAGGACGCCGAGGCCTTCGACGCCGACCTGGACAAGCAGGTGCGCGACGGGATGAAGGCGCAGTTCGTGCTGGACCGGCTGGCCGACCAGGAGGAGCTGAGCGTCAACCAGGCCGAGCTGACCCAGCACCTGATCCGCCGCGCCTCCGGCTCGGGCCTGAGCCCGGACCAGTTCGCCAAGCAGGTCGTCGACTCGGCCCAGGTGCCCGCGCTGGTCGGCGAGGTGCGCCGCGGCAAGGCGCTGCAGCTGATCCTGGAGAACGCCGAGATCAAGGACGCGTCCGGCAACGCGGTGGACCTGTCCGACCTGGACACCCCGACCCTCGGCGACGGCCCCGACGCGTTCGGCCGCCAGTTGGGCGACGAGCACTACGGACACGAGCACGCGTAAGCACGCGCCCGTGTTGTCCTTGATGTCCTAGGGACGCACGGCGGCGTCCCTGGATGGACGTCAAAGTGACGCCCAATGCAGCGCCATTAAAGACATGGAACGCCTAGAGCGAACAAGCGGCCCTAATCCGTCTTCACGTCCGTGGAGCGGGTTAGGGTCGCTTTCAGTAGACGAGTTCCGAAGCGAGACAGGTGGATGACGTGACGAATCCGAACTCGGACATGGCTCCGCGGATGGCGGGGCTGGACGGCCCGGGCGGGCTCAACGACCAGGTGTTCAACCGGCTGCTGCGCAACCGGATCGTCTTCCTCGGTGCCGCCGTGGACGACGAGATCGCCAACACCCTGTGCGCCCAGCTGCTGCTCCTTAACGCGGAGGACGCGGAGAAGGACATCTGGTTCTACATCAACTCGCCCGGCGGCTCGGTGACCGCGGGGCTGGCGCTTTACGACACCATGCAGCTGATCTCCAACGACGTGGCCACCGTCGCGCTCGGCATGGCCGCCTCGATGGGCCAGTTCCTGCTGACCTCGGGCGCCCCCGGAAAGCGTTTCGCGCTGCCCAACGCCGAGATCCTGCTGCACCAGGGCTCCGCCGGCCTCGGCGGCTCCGCCTCGGACATCAAGATCCAGGCCGAGCGGCTGCTGCGCAGCAAGCGCCGGATGATCGAGCTGACCGCGCAGCACACCGGCCAGCCTCGGGAGAAGATCGAGAAGGACTCGGACCGCGACCACTGGTTCTCCGCCGAGGACGCCAAGGAGTACGGCCTGATCGACGACATCTTCACCTCCGCCGCCCACCCGGCCAACGCCTGAGTCCGGCCGACGAGACAAGGAAGCGAACACGATGTCTGAGATGAACTCGGGCCTGCGGCACGAGGCCCGCTACGTCCTGCCGCACTTCGTCGAGCGCACCAGCCAGGGCATCCGCGAGTACGACCCGTACGCCAAGCTGTTCGAGGAGCGCATCATCTTCCTCGGCGTGCAGATCGACGACGCGTCGGCCAACGACGTGATGGCGCAGCTGCTGACCCTGGAGTCGATGGACCCGGACCGGGACATCACCATCTACATCAACTCGCCCGGCGGCTCGTTCACCGCGCTGACCGCGATCTACGACACGATGCAGTTCGTTAAGCCGGACATCGTGACCGTGTGCATCGGCCAGGCCGCGTCGGCGGCCGCCGTGCTGCTCGCCGCCGGCACCAAGGGCAAGCGGCTCGCCCTGCCGAACGCGCGGGTGCTGATCCACCAGCCCTACACCGAGACCGGCCGCGCGGACCTCAACGACCTGGAGATCCAGGCCAACGAGATCCTGCGGATGCGCGCGCTGCTGGAGCAGATGCTCTCCCAGCACAGCGGCCGCACCGAGGAGCAGGTGCGCGATGACATCGAGCGCGACAAGATCCTCACCGCGCCCCAGGCGCTGGAGTACGGCCTGATCGACCAGGTGATCAGCAGCCGGGTCGAGGGCATGGCGCGCCCGTCCGCGTCCTGAGTGGGCGATCGGGTTCCGGCGTCCTGAGACGCTCCGGAACGGGGCGGGTGACGCCGTCGCACGCAAGACGGCGTTTACCTGCCCCCGTTCCCGCCGCGAAAGCGGTACCTTCTTGCATTGAGGGCTTTTTCGGCCCCGCCGGGCCGGGCGTCCGGCGTCGAGGCGAAGGAGATCCACCCCGTGGCACGCATCGGTGAGGGCGACCTGCTCAAGTGCTCCTTCTGCGGGAAGAGCCAGAAACAGGTCAAGAAGCTGATCGCCGGACCCGGCGTGTACATCTGCGACGAGTGCATCGACCTGTGCAACGAGATCATCGAGGAAGAGCTGGCCGGCACGGCCGAGCACCGGTGGTCGGAGCTGCCCAAGCCCCGCGAGATCTACGACTTCCTCGACCAGTACGTCATCGGCCAGGACTCCGCGAAGAAGGCGCTGTCCGTCGCGGTGTACAACCACTACAAGCGGGTGCAGGCCGGCGACACCGGCCGGGCCAACCGCGACGAGTCGGTGGAGCTGGCCAAGTCGAACATCCTGCTGCTCGGCCCGACCGGCTCGGGCAAGACCTTCCTGGCCCAGACCCTCGCCCGGATGCTCGACGTGCCGTTCGCGATCGCGGACGCCACGGCGCTGACCGAGGCCGGGTACGTCGGCGAGGACGTCGAGAACATCCTGCTGCGGCTGATCCAGTCCGCCGACTTCGACGTGAAGAAGGCCGAGACCGGGATCATCTACATCGACGAGGTCGACAAGATCGCCCGCAAGAGCGAGAACCCGTCGATCACCCGGGACGTGTCCGGCGAGGGCGTGCAGCAGGCGCTGCTGAAGATCCTCGAGGGCACTACCGCCTCGGTCCCGCCGCAGGGCGGCCGGAAGCACCCGCACCAGGAGTTCATCCAGATCGACACGACCAACGTGCTGTTCATCTGTGGTGGGTCGTTCTCCGGTCTGGAGAAGATCATCGAGCAGCGGGTCGGCAAGTCCGGGATGGGCTTCGGCGCGGTGCTCCGGGTCAAGAACGACCGCACCGCGGGCGATCAGTTCGCCGACGTGATGCCGGAAGACCTGCTGAAGTTCGGCATGATCCCCGAGTTCGTCGGCCGGCTCCCGGTCATCACCAGCGTGCACAACCTGGACCGGGAAGCGCTGATCCAGATCCTCACCGTGCCGCGGAACGCCCTGGTCAAGCAGTACTGGCGGCTGTTCGAGCTGGACGGGGTGGACCTGGAGTTCACCGACGACGCGCTGGAGGCCGTGGCCGACCAGGCCATCCTGCGCGGCACCGGCGCGCGTGGCTTGCGCGCCATCCTCGAAGAGGTGCTGCTGTCGGTGATGTACGAGGTGCCCAGCCGCAAGGACGTGGAGCGAGTCGTGATCACCGGGCCGGTCGTCCTGGAGCACGTCAACCCGACGCTGGTACCCCGCGACTCCGCCGCCCGCCGCCCACCGCGCGAAAAGTCGGCCTAAGCCCCAGTCACCCCACCCCGGCAAACCACCCGCACGGCAACAGTGCGGTGACGAACGGCCGCGCATACCAGCACGGAGGCCCCCCTTACCCGCACTAGACTCGGTCGTCGTGAGTGCAGATCTGACGCAGCAGCGAACTGAGCTTCCGCCGCAGTACGTGCCGGGCGAGGTAGAGGACCGGCTGTACG
>JBOHCW010000132.1:0-5702 GCA_050725375.1 Actinocrinis sp.
GGCGGTCTGATCTCCGCCTACTCGCTGGAGCGCCGTGCGGCCCGGGGCGAGATCGGCTGTACCTACATCGCCGGCCACCTGGGTTTCACCGAGGAGCACATGCGGGCCCTGATCGCTGAGGGCGAGCGCGACCCGGACAACTACGGCCGCGCGAAAGCGGCGGCCTGACAAGCACGTGCGGCCCACCGCCACTAACGGTGAGCCGCCAGCCCATCCACCTAAGAACCCTCATACGAGAGGTGAAGAAGGCCTTGGCTATCTACTCTAATGGACCGCAGGTCCTGCTGGAGCTGCTGGAGCTGGACCTGAGCGTGCCGCCGGTGACGGCGCCGCTGATCCGGCAGATCAAGACCGCGCGCAGCGGCGCACGGCTGTACACGTACAGGCCGGACAGCCGGGACTGGTGCGTGGACCCCACGGGCGCCGATCTGCTGTTCGTGACCCCGGGCGGTCACTGGTACCGGGGGGACGACGAGCCGGACGTTTCGCGGCCGATGCCGTGCCGCGGCTGCGGCGTGTCGGGTGCCACGTACGACGAGCTGGACGACCAGTGCCGCTGCCCGCATCCGCCCACCGCGCAGGACATCTCGGACGCCCTGATGGGCCGTACGGCGGTGAACGCATGAACCCGACCAAGCGTCAGCAGCGTGCGACCTCGAAGGCGAAGACCGGCCGCGGCCGCCACGCCAAGCCTGCCGAGCCCCGCGCCGAGGTGCCCCCGGAGCTGCGCCCCACCGACTACGAGTTCCAGCGTGTGGCCCTGCCCGAGCAGCGTCCGCACCCCACCGTCGAGCAGTTGCGCGCGGCCCTGGACGACGAGCAGCCCACACAGCGGTTGCCGCGTGTCGGCGTCGTGGTCGACCAGGCCCCGGCCCCGGCTCAGCACGAGGGCCTGGCCCCGGCGCCCGGCCCGCACATCCCCGAGCCGGTCCCGGTCCCGGTGCCGACCTCGCAGTTCCTGAATGCGGGCGCGACGCCCGAACCACCACTGCCGGCCCCGACGCGGGGACAGCACCGGCCGGGCCTCGTGTTCAGCACCTTCGACGGCGCCTTCTGGCACACGGTGATCACGCACAAGCGCCGGGCGCAGGCCGTGGCGGACGTGCTCGAAGCCGACAACGAGCGCACCGCGGTCGAGATGACCGCGCGGCTGGACGCGATCGAACGCATGCTGCGTGGTGAACCGCCGTTGCCGCACCGGGTGCCGGGCGCGGCGCTGGCCGCCATCGAGGCCGACCGCCGGGAACTGGCGGTGGCCCGATGACCTCCATGACCGATTCCGGTATCGGCAGCGTGCGCGACCTGCACGCCATCCTGCCCGCCGAGCTGCGCGAACGGGTCACACCCGACATGGTCGGCGCCGCCGCGATCGCCGCTGCGCTGCGCCTACTGGCCACGATGCTCGACACCTCCTGGCAGCAGTACGTGACCGCGCACGACGACCCGTACGACCCGTGGGCGAGCGTGGACTGGGCATCGCTGCTGACGTGGGCACGCCGCGCGTCGTCGCCCTCGGTGCAGGTGCGCGCCGAGCTCGCCGCGTCGCTGGCCGGGTTCTGCGAGGCGCGGCCGCAGCTGCTCGCGGCGGCACACCGGCTGGACCGCAGGAACTTCGAGGCGTTCTTGGACGCCCTGCGGATCGCCCGCGAGGGAGTGACCCGGTGACCTCCAAGCTGACGGACCCGTGCACGGTGCGCCGCATCGACATCCGGGCGGTCGACCGGAACCTGGCGTTCCTGCCCGCGGTCCGCGTCGAGACCAAATGGTCGATCGAGATCGAGGGCCGCTGGTTCACGGTGGTCGGCGAGCCGATGTTGCTCGGCGACGGCCAGGACCAGGACGGCGGCCGGATCCAGTTCCTCATCACCGGGCCCGGCGTGACCGTCGTCGATCTGGCCACCTTCCAGCGCGGCGAACGCGTGTGGGCGAAGGCGCCGGCGCCGGACGCGATTGCCACCCTCGGCTGCATCGATCCGGACTGCGCCGCTCAGGGCCCTTTCACGCTGACCGACAAGGGCCTGATGTGCGACGGGCACCTCGCCGATCACGCGCTGGCCGAGACGGCCGGCCTCGACACCAACCAGGAGGCGCGCTGTGACGATCACCGCTGAACGGGCCGAGATCACCGAGGCGGGGGTCTACGACATCCCGGCCGAGCAGTACCACGGCGACCCGATCCCCGGCGGTTCACTGTCGCGCTCCGGAGCACGGCGCCTGCTGCCGCCCTCGTGCCCGGCGCTGTTCCGGTACGAGCAGTTGCACGGGCGGGCGCCGAAGAAGGAGTTCGACCTCGGCCACGCGGCGCACGCCTTGGTCCTGGGTGCCGGTCCCGAGCTGGTGTTGGTGGATGCCTCGGACTGGCGTACGACCAAGGCCAAGGGCGCGGCCGCCGAGGCGCGGGAGCGCGGTGCGGTTCCGCTGCTGCCGGACGACTACCAGATGGTGCACGAGATGGCCAAGGCCCTGATGCAGCATCCGGTGGCGCGCGTCCTGTTCGATCCGGATCACGGGCTGCCGGAACAGACCTTGGTGTGGCGCGATGAGCCGAGCGGGGTGTGGCGTCGGGCGCTGCTGGACTGGCTGCCCGACCCGGACGGCCCGGGACGGTTGATCATCCCGGACTACAAGACCACGAAGTGCGCGGCCCCGGAGAAGCTGCCGTGCTCGATCCACCCGTACGGGTATCACCAGCAGTCGGCTTGGTATCAGGACGGTGCGGCCGCGCTTGGCCTGTCTGACGACGTGGCGTTCGTGTTCGTGTTCCAGGAGAAGGCGCCGCCGTATCTGGTGACCGTGGTCGAGCTGGACGCGCTCGCGGTGCGGATCGGCCGGGACCTGAACCGGCGGGCGATCGACTTGTACGCCGAGTGTGTCCGGCACGACACGTGGCCGGGTTACTCGGACGAGGTCGAGTCGGTGGCGCTGCCGGTGTGGGTCGAGCGCGCCTACGAGCGGGGCGAACTGTGAGGGCCCCCGACGTCAACCGCTTCGAGGCCAGAATCCGCAGGATCGACGAACTGCTCGGCGCGCTGCCCGAAGAGGTCTGCGACCGGATCCACACCGCCATGTTCGAAGACGACGCGAAGACGGCGGCAGCGCTGCGCGTGCTCGCGGTCGTCAGCGACAGGACTTGGTACGACGCGGTGGGCCCGGTCGGCATCGACTGGGCGCCGATCCTCTCCCGCGCGCGGCTGCGGCCCGGCGGCCCGGCCAACTCGGATCGGTGCTGCTACGAGATCGCCGCCTCGCTCGCCGGGCATCCCGGTGCCCACGTGCAGCTGCGCTACGCAGCAACCGTGATGGCGCGTCACACCTATCTCGCGGTGCTCGACGCGCTGCGCATCGCCGTCGAAGGAGTCGAACCGTGACCGCGATCACTGATCAGACCAATGGCGCGGTCCCGGTCGCGTTGCCGTCGCGGGTGGGCCAGGGGACTGCTATCGAGCAGTCCCGCGCGGTGGCGCAGGTACAGGCCGCGATGCTGGTCGCGCAGGAACGTCCGCGCAGCGTCCCGGCGGCGCTGGCGGAGATGCGGGAGGCCTGCAAGATCCAGCGGCTCGCGGAGCGCGCGTTCTTCCGGTTCCGCCGCGGTGACGGCCCGATCACCGGCCCCTCGATCCATCTCGCCCGCGAACTCGCCCGCTGCTGGGGCAACATCGAGTACGGGCTGATCGAGATGCGCCGCGACGACGAGCACGGCCAAAGCGAGATGCAGGCGTTCGCGTGGGACCTGGAACGCAACACCCGCAACGCCTCGACGTTCATCGTGCCGCACGTGCGCTACTCCCGGGAATACGGGGTCACGCAACTGGCCGATCCGCGCGACGTGTACGAGAACAACGCCAACAACGGCGCTCGCCGAGTGCGCGAATCGATCTTCTCGGTGCTGCCGCGCTGGTTCACCGACGAGGCGCAGGACATCTGTCACCAGACCCTGCAGAACGGCGGCGGCCTGCCGCTGCCGACGCGCATCACCAACTGCATCGAGCAGTTCGAGGACGGCGGCGTCACCCTCGACCAGCTGGAGCGGAAGATCGGTGCGCCGTCGGGTCGCTGGAGCGCGGTTGATCTCGCACAGTTGGCGGTGATCCTCGGTTCGCTCAAGCGGGGCGAGGTGCGCGCCGAGGACGAGTTCGAGCCGCGACGGGTGACGGCGGCCGAGATCGCCGGCACGGCGACGGTCCAGCGTCCGGCGCCGCAGCAGGCGGCCGAGGGTGGCCTGTTGCAGGGTTTCCCGTGGGGGCACCAGGGCCAGCACGACGTGTCCGGGTACAGCCCCGAGTGCCTGGCCTGTGAACAGGGTCAGGACACTGCCGGTCAGGTCGTGGCGGGCGAAGGCGCCTGATGCGGATCTCGGCCTTGATCATCCGGCTCTGGGGCGACGTCGCCGCTCAGCCGCTCGCGTTGTTCATCGTCGCGCTGATCGTGATGATGCTCGCCGTCCTGGCCGCGGTCGGCCTGGTCGTGGCCGAGCACCGGATCGAGCGGTGGGTCCGGCCGCGGCTGCGCCGGTGCCTCGAGCGGCGACGAACGGTGTGGCGGTTCCGTCGGGGGCTGGCGTTCCTGGACTCGCGGCAGCTCGACGCGTGGGCGCGGGCCGAGCGGCACGGGGAGGACGGCTGATGTCCGCACTGTTCGAGCTGCCGCCGGGTGCACGGGTCGAGCACGAGCCGAAGCCTGTCCTCACGGCCGGCGAGGCGTTGCGTGCCCGGCAGCAGGCGCGCCTGGACGTCGGGCTTCACCCGTTGTCGATGCCGGGCCGCCACACGATCCGGTTGCACGCTGACGCCGCGCCCGCCGCGGACAAGTCGGCACACGGTCTGCGGTGTGGTGGCTGCCGTTTCCGGGAGCTGTTGCTGTCCGAGGGCGGCAGGGCCTTCCCGAAGTGCATGTGGCGCGGCGGGTCGCGTGCCTCGCACTCCACCGCCTCCGACGTGCGCAGCTGGTGGCCGGCGTGCCGGGACTTCGAGCCGAAGCCGCGCGGCGGCTGAGCCGCCCATAGGTCCCCGGGGACAGGGTTCCCCTGCCGGGTTCGCGGGATGGCCGGTGCTCCCCTCACCGGCCCAGATGGGGAAGGGCAGCCTCCGCAGGTCGCCGCCCGGCGGGGGCTGCTCCCCAGATCGTCGGCGGGGCTGCCCACCCCAACGTTCCAAATCCGTATCAACTATCGAATAGAGATGACATGACCCTCGCATTCGTGCGCGACCTCGATCTCGACGCCCTCGTACTCGACTCCGGCGGCCACGACCAGAACACCGAAGGGCAGATGTGCCTGCTCGAAGCCGCTGCCTACGTGGCCGGCGAGGAGTGGACCGACCAGCCGCAGTGCGTCTGCCCGACGCTCGCGACGTTCGGCAGCAGCCTGAACGATGTGCTGCCGGACGACAAGCGCCAACTGCTCAAGCCGCTGATCCCTGAACTGCTGGGAACGCGGGACGACGGGCACCGCGAGGCGCGCGGGTACATGGCGCTGGATTGGCTGATCCGCACTTACCTGCCGACGTGGCTCAGCGTGACGGAGCGGATCGACGCGGCGGTCGCGCAGGGGATCAGGGACCTGCCGCCGATCGTGGACATGGAGTCAGCGCGGGCTGCGGGCGAGTTGGTGCGTGCTGCGCGGGATAAGGCCGCCGCCGCTTGGGACGCCGCTGGGGACGCCGCTTGGGCCGCCGCTTGGGCCGCCGCTTGGGACGCCGCTGGGG
>JBOHCW010000133.1:0-2750 GCA_050725375.1 Actinocrinis sp.
TCGCGCAGCACGTCCAGGGTGTAGCGGGTCTGACCCGCCGAGACCTGGCCGCCGGCGCCGCCGCAGCCGCAGGTGATGTGGATGCCGCGCGCGCCCAGCGAGACGATGCCGGCGATGTAGACCAGCAGCAGCGCGGCGGACAGGACCGCCACCAGCCGGGTGCCCAGCCCGACCAGGACCAGCAGGCCCAGGGCCAGCTCGGTATAGGGCTGGGCATAGGCGAAGGTCTCGATCAGGCCGCCGGGCAGGATGCGGAAGTTGCGCACGGACGCGGCGTTCTGCTCGGCCGTGCCCAGCTTCGGCAGGCTGTAGTAGAACCACATCGCGCCGAGCAGCAGCCGCGCGGCCAGCGAGATCCACGGCTGCGCGGTGATCAGTGCGGACTGTTCGCGCGCCGGTTCGGCGCCCGGTCCGCCGCTCTGGTCACGCGACGCGGCGGCGCCTTCCGGGTCGTGTTCCCGGGCGCCCTTCGCGCCGGTCTTCGCGGCCGCGGTGCCTCGATCCGCCGTCATGCCTGGTTCCGTCCTGTTCTGCCGCGCGGAATCGGCAGGCCGCCCGCCGACCTGCCCGGTCGCCGTGAGGTTACCTCACCGGCGGCCCGAGCGGACACCTTCCGCGAGCTGTTCGGCGAGTTCACGCACGGCACGCTGCCCGGCAGCCGGGTTCTCGGCCTCCAGCAGCCGGCGCACGAACGCCGAGCCGACGATCACGCCGTCGGCGAACCGGGCGACCTCGGCGGCCTGCGCGGCGTTGGACACTCCGAGGCCGACGCAGACCGGCAGCCCGGTGGCCTTGCGGGTGCGCAGGACCAGGTGTTCGGCCTCTGAGTTGACCGCGTCGCGGGTGCCGGTCACGCCCATGAGCGAGGCCGCGTACACGAAGCCGCGGCACGCGGCGACGGTCCTGGCGACGCGCTCCTCGGTGGAGGACTGCGCGACCAGGAACACCCGGTCCAGGCCGTGCGCCTCGGAGGCGGCGAGCCAGGGCCCGGCCTCCTCGGGGATCAGGTCCGGGGTGATCAGCCCGGCGCCGCCCGCCGCGGCGAGGTCCCGCGCGAGCCGGTCCACGCCGTAGCGCTCGATCGGGTTCCAGTAGCTCATCACCAGCGTCGGCGCGCCGGTCGCCGCCACGCCTTCGACGACGCGCAGCACGTCGGGCGTGTTGGTGCCGCGCCCCAGGGCGTGCTCGACGGCGCGCTGGATGACCGGGCCGTCCATCTGCGGGTCCGAATACGGCAGCCCGACCTCGATGACGTCGACGCCGCCCTCGATCATCGCGCGGCACGCGGCGATCGAGCCCTCGACGTCGGGGTAGCCGGCCGGCAGATAGCCGACCAGGGCCGCCCGGTTCTGCGCCTTGGCGGCGGCCAGGACGGCGGACAGCGGGCTCGCCGCCACGTCGGCGCCGGCGTTCCGGGCCACGGTGTCCTCCGTTCCGGCGTTCTTCGTTCCGGCGTTCTGATCCGCGGTGTGCTCAGTCGCAGTCGTCATGTTCACGCCTCCGTGCCGCCGTCGCGGTGTTCGTCGCGGTCAAGGGCGAAGTAGGCGGCGGCGGTGTGCATGTCCTTGTCGCCGCGGCCGGAGAGGTTGACCAGGATGACCGGCTCGCGGCCCAGCTGCTCGCGCAGCGTCGGCGCGATGCGCAGCGCGCCGGCCACGGCGTGCGCCGACTCGATCGCCGGGATGATGCCCTCGGTCTCGCACAGCAGCTTGAACGCGGCCATGGCCTCGGCGTCGGTGACGGCCTCGTAGGTCGCGCGGCCGGTGTCGTGCAGCCAGGCGTGTTCCGGGCCGACCGCCGGATAGTCCAGCCCCGCGGAGATCGAGTGGCTCGGCAGCGTCTGGCCGTACTCGTCCTGGAGCAGGTAGGTGCGCGCGCCGTGCAGGACGCCGACCGCGCCGCCGGTGATGGACGCCGCGTGCAGGCCGGTCTCGACGCCGGAGCCGCCGGCCTCGAAGCCGTACAGGCGCACCGACTCGTCCGGCACGAACGCGTGGAACGCGCCGATCGCGTTCGAGCCGCCGCCGACGCAGGCCGCTACCGCGTCCGGCAGCGCGCCGGTCAGCTCAAGGGTCTGCTGCCGCGCCTCGACGCCGAGGACGCGCACGAAGTCGCGCACCATGGCCGGGAACGGGTGCGGGCCGGCGGCGGTGCCGAGCAGGTAGTGGGTGTGCTCGACGTTGGCGACCCAGTCGCGGATCGCCTCGTTGATCGCGTCCTTGAGGGTGCGCGAGCCGATGGCGACCGGGATCACCTCGGCGCCGAGCATGCGCATGCGGGCCACGTTAAGCGCTTGGCGCCGGGTGTCCTCCTCACCCATGTAGACCACGCATTCGAGGTCGAGCAGCGCGGCGGCGGTGGCGGCGGCCACGCCGTGCTGCCCGGCGCCGGTCTCCGCGATGACCCGGCGCTTGCCCATCCGCTTGGTCAACAGCGCCTGGCCGACCACGTTGTTCAGCTTGTGCGAGCCCGTGTGGGCGAGGTCTTCCCGCTTGAGGAGGACCCGCACCCCGAGCTGATCGGACAGCCGGGTGCATTCGGTGACCGGTGTGGGCCGACCGCCGTAGTGGCGCAGCAGCCCGTCGAGCTCGGACCGGAACGCGGGGTCGCCCAAGGCGTCGTCGAACCATTTTTCGAGTTCCAGGCAGGCGGGCATCAGCGACTCCGGCACGAAGCGGCCACCGAACTCGCCGAACCTCCCGTCCGCGCCCGGGCGGCTCGTCCGGCTGGCGGGGCTCATCCCTCCCTCC
>JBOHCW010000134.1:0-11512 GCA_050725375.1 Actinocrinis sp.
GCGCCGGTCACCGTGCCTCCGCCGCCACCGCCGCCCACCGACGTCACGCCGCCGCCCTTACCGCTCGCCGAGGCGGCCTGGGCGGTGCCCGCCCCAAGCGTCATCGTGACCGCCGCTCCGGCCGCGACCACCCCGGTGCCGCCGATCAGCGCTCTGCGGCTGACGGCCGCCGTCCCGGCCCGCGCGCCCTCGGCGGACGCCGCCGGGTCCCGCCCCTGCGCTCCTATCAGTGCATTCACGTGCTTCCTCGTCTCTGCAGTGCGATTCGCGAGGCGAGGAGCGCGACGCCGGTGCCATGTGACATGGCGCCGCATGGTGCGGAACGGCTTCGCAACCCCAGGCCGTCAAGGACGTTAGGAAGCCCGCGTTCCAACCATTCGTTCGACAAACGACGAACCTGTTACCGACATCTCCGCTCGATGGCTGAATGGTCTGACAGTTTGCCGCAAGCGCGGCCACGGCCCGGTGAGCTCGGAAGCCTCCGGCGACGGCATGCGTCCGCCGCCGAATCCCCTGCCGGCGCACGCGACCGTTACCCGCGAAGGCCTTGACAACGGATCGACCGGGGCGCAGCCTATGACAACGTTGTCATACGGAATACTTTTCGCCGATCGCGTGCGGGCGGCTTGCCCCCTGCTCACCGGGCGGTGGTCCGCATGGCACGCGAACAGTTCACCCTCATCCGCGAATGGATTGACCACAGATGCCCGATCCATCGACTCCGCGCTTCGACGCGCAGCACGACACGGCGCCGACGGCTGCGGCGGCGCGTAAGCAGCAGCTGTCCCGGCGCACCGTGCTGACCGGCGGCTCGACCCTGCTGGCCGGATTCGGCCTGAGCGCCGCGTTCCCGGCCATCGCCTCCGCCGCCACGGCCGCGGCCACCGGACACGCGCCGGCCTCGTCCGGCGAACTGGCCGGCTACCGACCGGTCGAGGTGTCCTCGACCGACTACGCGCCGACGCCCGGCTGGTTCGCCGTGGACAAGATGACCTCCGCCGGAGTGCGGGGCACCGGGTGGCGCGCCGCCGACGGCGATCCGCAGTGGATCTCGGTGGACCTGCAGGCACTGTGCCAGGTCTCCTCGGTCCACCTGACCTTCGAGGCGGCCGCCGGCGACCCGGTGTTCGTGAAGGCGGCCTCCGGCAACTGGTCCGACGGCACCACCGGCAAGGAGCTGCTGTCCAGCTACGCGGTGGCCTTCACCGTCGAGGTGTCGCAGGACAAGAAGACGTGGACGAGCGTGTATCAGACCTCGTCCGGCTCCGGCGGCCTGGTGCAGATCGACCTGGGCACGCCCGTCCCGGCACGCTGGGTGCGGCTGACCGCGACCAGGCGTTCGGACGCGAACCCCCTGGGCCTCAACGGTTTCGAGGTGTACGGCACCGCGCCGGGCACCCGTCCGCACGCGACCGGCTGGACCGACTGGGGGACGCACGACACCAACGCGCCGGCCTTGTCAGTGGCCTCGGACGGTACCGTGCCGCTGGAGTCCGGCTGGGTGTTGACGATGGACGACTGGGCGCCCTCCGCAGACGGCAAGGTCCTGAGTCAGCCGAACGTGGACACCAGCGCGTGGCTGCCCGCGACCGTGCCCGGCACCGTGCTGGCCTCGCTGGTCGACCAGGGCCACCTGCCCGACCCGGTCGCGGGGTTCAACAACCTGCGCGTCCCCGAGGCGCTGTCCCGGCATTCCTGGTGGTACAAGCGCGATTTCGCGCTACCGCCCGGGCTGCGGACCGGCTCTGGCCGGCGGGTCTGGCTGGAGTTCGACGGCGTGAATCATCACGCTGACGTGTACCTGAACGGCAAGCAGGCCGGCAGCCTCACGTACCCGTTCGCGCGCGCCGCGTTCGAGGTGACCTCGCTGCTGGCCGCCGGCACGCAGTCGCTCGCCGTGCAGATCACCCCGATGCCGATCCCCGGCAGCCCCGGCGACAAGGGGCCGGCCGGGCAGTCGTGGGTGGACGCCGGCGCGCAGCAGATGAACCTGAACTCGCCGACCTACCTGGCGGTCTCCGGCTGGGACTGGATGCCGGCGGTGCGCGACCGGGTCAGCGGCATCTGGAACCACGTGCGGCTGCGCTCAACCGGCGACCTGGTGATCGGCGACCCGCAGGTGGACACGACGCTGCCCGCGCTGCCGGACCGATCGAAGGCCGCCGTCACCATCCTGGTGCCGGTGCGCAACGCCGCCTCGGCGGACCGGGTCGCGACCGTGAGCGCGCAGTTCGAGAACGTGAAGCTCTCGCAGACCGTCACCGTCCCGGCGGGTCAGAGCCTTGACGTGACCTTCACGCCGGACAGGTTCGCGCAGCTGAATGTGAGCAACCCGAAGCTGTGGTGGCCCAACGGATACGGCGACCCGCACCTGCACAACCTCAAGCTGGCCGTCGCGGTCGGCGGTGTGCAGAGCGACCAGCGCAGCACCCGCTTCGGCATCCGGCAGTTCGGCTACGAGTCGAAGACGCCGCTGCCGTTCGTGGCGAGTCCGGACGCTTACACGCAGTCGGTGGACGTCGGCGCGCGGACGGCGCGCTACGTGCGCGTCAACTGCGCGACGCGCGCGACCGGCTGGGGCTTCTCGCTGTGGACGTTCGCGGTGGTCGACAGCGCGAATCCGAGCACCGACCTGGCCCTGCACCAGAGCGCCACCTCCTCGTCCGAGGACCCCTCGAACCCGACCGCCAACGCCACCGACGGCGACCCGAACACCCGCTGGGGCTCGGCGTACCAGGACAATCAGTGGATCCAGGTCGACCTGGGTGCGTCAGTGCCCTTCGACACGGTGAACCTGACCTGGGAGCAGGCGTACGCGCAGACGTACACCGTCCAGGTCTCGGCGGACGGATCGTCGTGGACCGATGTGAAGGCCGTCGACAACACGGCGATCCCGCTGCCGTTCAACGGCGGGGACGCGAGCCTGGACGTCGAGTCGTTCGCGGCGGCGTCCGGCCGGTACGTGCGCATCCAGTGCGGGCTGCGCAACACCAGCTGGGGCAACTCGCTGTGGTCGCTGTCCGTCATCGACAGCGCGAATCCGGGCACCGACCTGGCCCTGCACAAGAGCGCCACCTCCTCGTCCGAGGACCCCTCGAACCCGACCGTCAACGCGACGGACGGCAACCCGAACACCCGCTGGTCCTCGTCCTACGACGACGACCAGTGGATCCAGGTGGATCTGGGTTCATCGCAGACCTTTGACCAGGTGGCCATCCTCTGGGAGGCGGCGTTCCCGAAGACCTACACCATCCAGGTCAGCGACGACGGCTCGGCGTGGACGAACCTCAAGACGGTGAACCTGGCCCCCGAGCCGCTGAAGATCACCGTCAACGGTGTCAGGGTGCTGGCACGTGGCGGCAACTGGGGCTGGGACGAGCTGATCCGCCGGATGCCGGCCGAGCGGATGGACGCGGCCGTGCGGATGCACCGGGACATGAACTTCACGATGATCCGCAACTGGGTCGCGTCCAGCAACCGCGAGGAGTTCTTCGCCAAGTGCGACGAGCTCGGCCTGCTGGTGTGGAACGACTTCCCGAACGCGTGGGGCATGGACCCGCCGGACCACGACGCGTACAACTCGATCGCCGCCGACACGGTCCTGCGTTACCGCATCCACCCGAGCATCGTGGTGTGGTGCGGCGCCAACGAGGGCAACCCGCCGCAGGCGATCGACGACGGCATGCGCTCGGCGGTGCACAACGGCGATCCGGGGATCCTGTACCAGAACAACTCGGCCGGCGGCATCATCACCGGCGGCGGCCCGTACAACTGGGTCGAGCCGACGAGGTACTTCGACCCGATGACGTACGGCAGCCGCAGCTTCGGCTTCCACACCGAGATCGGGATGCCGGTGGTCTCGACCGCCGCGAGCATGCGGAACATGACGGCCGACCAGCCCGAGTGGCCGATCGGCGGGCCGTGGTACTACCACGACTGGAGCCAGTACGGGAACCAGGCGCCACAGCAGTATCAGGCAGCGATCGAGGCCCGGCTCAAGCCCGCGACGGACCTGGACGACTTCGCGCGCAAGGCGCAGTTCGTCAACTACGAGAACTCGCGCGCGATGTTCGAGGCCTGGAACGCGAACCTGTGGTCGGATGCCAGTGGCCTGATGCTCTGGATGTCGCACCCGGCGTGGCACAGCACGGTGTGGCAGACCTATGACTACGACTTCGACGTCAACGGCATGTACTACGGCTCGCGCAAGGCCTGCGAGCCGGTGCACGTACAGGCCGACCTGGTCAACTGGCAGGTGGTCGCGGTCAACCACACGCCGGACGCGATCAAGGGCGCGACGGTCTCGGCGCGGCTGTACGACCTGTCCGGCAAACAGCTCGGCTCGACGCAGCACGCTGCGATCGACGTCGCGGCGTCGGACAGCGCGCAGTCGTTCAGCGTCGCGTTCGGCACCGCCCTGCCGGATCTGCACCTGCTGCGCCTGACGCTGCAGGACGGTGCGGGCCGGACCCTGTCGGAGAACACGTACTGGCGCTACCGCGACCCGGCGGCGATGCAGGCGCTGACCACCGCGCAGCAGACCCGCCTGTCCGCGTCGCTGGCGGGCGTGACCGACGCGGGTGACGGACGTCAGCAGGTGACTGCGACGGTGGCGAACCGCGGTTCGGCGGTGGCGGCGATGGTGCGCCTGTCCCTGCTGGACGCGCGCTCCGGTGACCGTGTCCTGCCGACCCTGTACGGCGACAACTACCTCTGGCTGCTGCCCGGGGAGTCGCGCACGCTCACCCTGTCCTGGCCGGCCGACGCACTCGCGTCGGGTCAACCGCAGTTGAACGTCGAGGGCTACAACTCCCCTGAGGTTGTCGCCCGTTAACAAGCGCGCGTGTTACAGCGGTCGGGAGCCGCGATAACACGAAGTCGCGCGCCGCAATGGCCGCCGGAAGCACACCGCACGTGCTCCGGCGGCCATTCGCGTTCCCGGTCGGGCCAGCGGGTGCGGCCGAGAGCTCGGGCGCTCTGGGCGATGGCAGATACACAGCTAACTGTACAGTCGGCTTACTAGTTGTTACGCTGGAGACATGATCGAGCAGCAGGCGCCGGCGCAAACACGGGCGAGGCCGCTTTCCGCGTCGTCGCCGCAGGTCACCGAACTGGCCGGCGAGGTACGCGTCGCGCTCGGCCAGCTGGTGCGCAAGCTGCGCGAGCAGTCCGAGGGCAACGATCTGACCACGTCCCAACAGTCCGTGCTCGGGCGGCTGGAGCGCGACGGACCGGCGACCGCGACGCAGTTGGCCAACGCCGAGGGTGTGCGCCCGCAGTCGATGGCCAAGATCGTGCGAGTCCTGGAGGACGCGGGCCTGATCGGCGGCGCGCCCGATCCGAACGACGGCCGCAAGATCGTGATCAGCGTGACCGAGACGGCGGTGGAGCAGTTCCGCACCGGGCGCCGCGCACGTGAGGACTGGCTGGCCCGGGCCATCGCGGCCAACCTCTCCCCCGATGAGCTCGACCAGCTGTCCTCGATGCCGCACTTAGTACGACGTCTGACGCAATGGCAGCCGTAGCGGATCATCGCAAGTAACTGACACTGAGCCAGCCAATTTCACCGGCCCGCGTCCGCGCCGTGCCGCCGTCCCGCCGTGCCATCACCGTGCCCTGATGCGCTCGCACGTCGCACCGTCACCATCTCAAGGATCGAACCATGCCTCTCACCGCCCTGGATCGGAACACCGCGCTCGTCGTCGTCGACCTGCAGGCCGGGGTCGTGCCGCTGCCCCTGGCACATCCGACAGACGACGTCGTCGGCCGTTCCGTCGCGTTGTTGCGCGCCTTCCGCCGGCTGAAGCTGCCCGTCGTCCTGGTCAATGTGGCCGGCTCGCCGCCCGGCCGTACCGACGAGGGCAACGCCGCCGCCGCGTCGGGCGCCGCGCGCGGCTTCCCGGACGGCTGGGACCGGCTGGTGTCCGAGCTGGATCAGCAGCCTGACGACATCTTGGTCACCAAGCGCGCGCGCAGCGCCTTCAGCGGTACCGGACTGGCCGACCGGCTGCGCGAGCTCGGCGTGACCCAGGTCGTCGTCACCGGCATCGCGACCAGCTCCGGCGTCGAGTCGACCGCGCGTGCCGCGCACGAAGCGGGCTTCCACGTCACGCTCCCGCACGACGCGATGACCGACTCGGCGCTGGAGCGGCACGAGCACAGCGTCGAGCGCGTGTTCCCGCGCATCGCCGAGACCGGCACGACCCAGGATGTCCTGGATCTGCTGTCGCGCCGGTCGTGACCGCGGCCGCGGACGCGCCCGCGCAGGGTCCGATTGACAGCGTCGCCGACGGCGCCACGGGCACGGCGGCGTCAAGCGCCGAGAAGGCGTTCGGCTGGCGCTTCATCAGCCCGCTGTTGCTGGGATCGACGCTGAATCCGATCAACAGCTCGATGATCGCGACGGCGCTGGTCGGCATCGGCGTGGACTTCCACATGGGCCCGGGGACGACGGCGGCGCTCATCTCGGTGCTCTACCTGTGCAGCGCGGTCATGCAGCCGACGATGGGCAAACTGGCGGTGGTCTTCGGGCCGCGCCGGGTGTTCATCGCGGGGCTGGTCATCCTGCTGGTCGCGGGCGCGGTCGGCGCGGCGGCGCCGGCGTTCGGGTTCCTGCTGCTCTCGCGCGCGCTGATCGGGGTCGGCACGTCGGCCGCGTACCCGACCGCGATGGCGCTCGTGCGCGAGCGCGCCGACCGGTTGCGCACGGGAGTGCCCAGCCGCGTTCTGGGCAACTTCTCGATCGCCTCGCAGGTGGTCACGGTCGTGGGCCTGCCCCTCGGCGGTCTGCTGGCCGGCGCGTTCGGCTGGCGGGCGATCTTCCTGGTCAATGTGCCGGTCGCGCTGATCACGCTGGTCTTCACGTATGTGGGCGTGGCCCGAGAACCCGCGCGGCCGCGCAAGAACGTCCGCGAGCTCGCCACGACCGTCGACCTGATCGGCATCGCGCTGTTCGCCGGCACGATCGTCAGCCTCCTGCTGTTCCTGTCCGGACTGCGCGCGCCGACCTGGTGGCTGCTGCCGCTCACGGGGGTGCTCGGCACGGCGCTGGTGCGCTGGGAGCGGCGCGCGTCCAGCCCGCTCATCGACGTCAGGATGCTGGCACGCAACAGAGTGCTGTTGCGCACGTATCTGCGCCAGGCGATGTCGTCGCTGGGCGTGTACACGGCGCTCTACGGCACGAGTCAGTGGATGGAGCAGGCGGCGCACTACAACGCGTCCCAGGTCGGACTGATCCTGCTGCCGTTGTCGGCCGTGAGCATCGTGATCGCAAGGTTCGTATCGAATCACGGCTGGGTCCGGGTCCCGCTGCTGTTGGCCGGCGTGTCGATGCTGCTCACGGGCGTGGTGATGCTGAGCGCGAACCACACGTCCAACGTGCTCGTCCTGCTCGCGATGTCGGTCCTGTTCGGCCTGGCCAACGGCTTCAGCGGCTTCGCGAACCAGGCGACGCTGTACGTCCAGGCCCCGGCCGAGGAGATCGCCGTCGCGTCCGGGCTGTACCGGACCTTCGCCTACTTCGGCGCGATCTTCTCGTCCAGCCTGATCGGTATCGCGTTCGGCAACGCCGCGACTGACGCAGGGTTCCACGCGGTCGCATTCGTGATTGTCGGCATAGGCGTAGTCCTGCTGTTGATGGTCGTCCTCGACCGGGGCATCCCCGGGAAAGCCGACGAAGGCGACCGATGACGCCGCCGAAGTTGATACAGAGCGGTGGCGAATGCGGACCCTCATAAGCGGCACGTCAGAGTCCCGGCAAGTGTCGAGCCAACGAACGTCGCGACCCTGGACACCAGTTCAACGTCGCGCCACCCGCGGGTCGCATAGGCGCGGTCCCGGTTGTCCATTTCAAATGGACATCGAACCCTGAGATAGATCGGCCAGGCCTGACCGCAATCTGCCGGCATCTCGGTCGAAGGTCGTATCGCCCGGTGTCCGTTTCAAACGGACAACCCCGTGCCCCAGCGCCGGCCGAATGCGAGGTCGGGCGGCGGCAGATCGGTAATTGGCCGTCTTCGACGGCGCGACGACGACGATACGGACCGATGGTGCGGAACCCACTGTGAAGGTACCGGGTCGCTTCGGTTCGGTCCCGGTTGTCCGTTTCAGCCAGACACCGGGCCCCAAGATCCAGCGGCCGGGGCGGCGGCAGCGACCCGGCGGAGTTGTGCGGGCGCTGCGGGAAGGGGGTGGCGGCGGTCGGCCCGGATGGGGAGGTATGGCCGTGCGTCTTCTCGCGTTGGTTGACGGTCGGCAACGTGTTGGCGCAGCCGCTTGCGGAGATCCTGACCGGCAGCGCGATGGCGGATGCGGTCGCGACGATCCCGGTGTTTGAGGGGCGGGCGTGCGATCCTGATACGGAGTGTTCGCCCGGACATCCGCCTACCTCCTGCCGACCGAGGACATAGATGCCCAAGATCGATCCCGGCTCCGATTTCTGGAGCCTGATCGAGCCGCATACCGGCCCGGTTGGCACAGTGCAGCACACAGAACGCGGTTACACCACGGATGTGACCGCGATCGTGCACGGCGCTGCCGGGCCGGTGTTCGTCAAAGCCGCGCGCGACCCGGGTCCGCACGCCTCGTCGCTGCGCCGTGAGGCGCTGATCAATCCTTACGTGCGGTCGGTGTCTCCTGCGCTGCGCTGGCAGTGGCGCGGGGAAGGCTGGGCAGTGCTGGGTTTCGACGTGGCCCAAGGGACGCATGCCGAGTTCGGTCCGGGCTCGCCCGATCTCCCGGCGGTAATTGCGGCGGTGGCGAAGATCGGGGCGCTTAACTGCCCGGACGTAGCTCGGGAATGGGCCGAGTCGCGGTGGGATCGGTTCACCGATCGGCCGGAGTTGTTCGTGGGTGACACGCTGCTGTACACAGACATCAGCCCGGACAACATGCTCGTACACGAGGGGCGGGTGAGCGTGGTGGACTGGGCATGGCCGACGCACGGGGCGGGGTTCATCGATCCCGCGAATCTGGTGGTGCAACTCGTGGCGGCCGAGCACAGCCCTGCCGAGGCGGAAAAGTGGGCGTCACGTTGCCCTGCGTGGTGCTCAGCCAATCCGGCGGCCGTCAATGAGCTCGCGTCCGCGACAGTCAGGATGTACCGGCACTTCGAAGCGCGCGATCCCGCACCGTGGCGCAAAGCCATGACGCAAGCAGTAGAGGGCTGGGCCGAATATCGCGGCCTCGCCGCCGACTCCTGACCCTCGGCGACGGCGACGGCGACGTGACAGCGCAGGCGGTCGGTGCAGCCTTGGATTGCAGGGCCTGCGCTGTCCACCGGCCGAGGAGTTAGCGGGTAACCACAGCTACCCGGTCGCCACCGAACACAGTGCCGAATCGACACCCGCGCCCGATCGCAACGCCTCCACGAAACGGCCGCGCTGCGCGATTCAGGGCAGCTGCGAATTGCGGACGGACCCCGGGTCGAGCACGAGGCGGAATAGGTGGACGTCGATGTCTGCCGTGTCGTCCACCTGCATGGTCGGCCAGGTCAGGCGGACTCGAGCCTTAACGGCGTCGTCGGGCAGCGGCATCCATAACCGGAAGTCGGAACGGTTGGACGTCGACCCGCCGGCACCACCGAAGTCGCTGAGGACGATCGGCTGCGTGGAACCGTCCCGGAGGGTTGCGGTGCCCGACAGGTTGAGGCTTCCCGCGTGGCGGCGCTGTTCGATGCCGAAGGCGAACTCGTGCACGAAGTCGATCGGCGGCTTGCTGAGAATAAGATGCCGGAAGGCGATCCCGGCCGGGTACGCCTCGCAGGTGGTGGTGGCGATCACGAGGTCGTCGGTATGCGCGAACACGTGCTTGAGCGCCGGGGCAGCGATCCCGGGTTCACTCACCGCGGAACGGGGCGCATCACGTCGCACGGTCATGTCGGCCACCGTAGCCGACAACGGCGGATCTGTAGATCACCAGCTTCAACGGCACGTTACCCCCTGTCCGTTTCAGACGGACAGGTCATGATCCAGACCCGGTCTGGCCGGATGAGGGAGCGGGCGGCGGCGGACCGACGTGCCGATCCCTCATCCGCCAACATGGGCACGACTCCTGCTGTCCGTTTCAAACGGACAACGGACCCCGAAATCCACGCGCCGGGCGGGCCGTGACCGGCAGGCACCCGGGCCGACAGTCGGATCGCCCGGCTGTCCGTTTCAAACGGACAACGGACCCCGATGTCTGATGGACGGGTCGCAGGCAGCGAGACCACGCACGTTCCGGTTACCTCCTGCGGTTCCGTGCGGCCCACGCAGCCGGAACGCATCGCGGCCCAACTGCCAAAAAGGAGACACACACCTAACGAGCCGCCCGCCTACCGCCGTCGCTGCGCCTTTCGGCGAAGCCGGCAGGACTCGATCTTAGGCGGACCACCCAACTCGCCGCCATGGTCTGCGGCGCGCCGGACGGGCAGATCCTGCTGGAGCTGGCCGGGAATACGGCGGCGGCCCGGGAGGATTATTTGCTCGCGGCTCGCCGCACCACGAGTCTGCCCGAGCAGCGTTACCTGCGTGCCAGAGCCGACCGGCTGTCCTCGACTGCGTCCACAGCACCGGGACGGCGGGCATGATCACGGTTGCGACCATGGTTGTGACGACGGCTGCGCCACGACTTTGACGAGGAGCGTGACGGCTCGACCGGTTGCCTGACGTGCCGGAAACGCCCTGGACCTGCCGGGAATTGAGTCGCCTCGACTCAAGTTATACCGGGCGCCGGTCGAGGGGCCGGCCGAGTGGCATCGAGGGAGTGGCGTTGAGCACCCTTTCACTGTGGACCCGGCGGGATCCGTTCGCGGATTTCAATGCACTGGACGCGCTGGTCCGCGAGGTTTTCGGTCCGACCGCGCAGCGGCCGACCCATACATCTTTCGGCTTCACGCCCGCGGCCGAGGTCTCTCGGGACGGGCAGGACGCGGTTGTGCGCGTCGAGGTCCCGGGCCTGGACGTCACGAAGGACGTAACGGTCGAGGTCGATCGCGGACGGCTGGTCGTGCGCGGCGAGCGCCGTGAGCAGAGCACGCGTACGCAGGGCGGACGCACGCAGAGCGAGGTGCGTTATGGCGTGTTCCGACGTGCGTTCGATCTGCCTGGTCACGTGACGGCCGACGCGGTCACCGCGTCGTACGAGGCCGGCGTGCTGAGCGTCCGCGTTGTCGGCGCTTACGGCGACGCCGTTACCGGCCCGCGCAAGATCGCGATCACGTCCAGTGCGGCGACGACCGCGACGACCGCAGCGTCGATCGAGGCGGAGACGGTTGGGGACAGGGCTGCGGAGACGCAGGCCGAGGCTACTGCCGAGTCTGCGGCGACCGAGCAGGCGGAGCAGTCGGAGCAGTCGGAGCAGTCCGGGCAGCCGCAGTAGTCGCAGTAGTCGCGGAGCCTGCATTGCATGCGGCTTCCGCGATATCAGTCGGGTCGGAGCTTTCGAGAAGGAGCACACTGTGAAGGTTCGCAATTCCCTGCGTTCGCTCAAGTCCGTGCCGGGCGCGCAGGTCGTACGCCGCAGGGGCCGGGTC
>JBOHCW010000135.1:0-9864 GCA_050725375.1 Actinocrinis sp.
CTTCGGCACCGCCACGTCGCGCCCCTTCCGAGCCGCCGTCCGGCCGCGGCGCCGCGGGTCGTTTCCGCAGCGTCCGGCCGTTTCCCGGCATGTATCCCGGCGCCGGGCCTTCAAACCGGCCGCGGCCCGGCCCGGGGCCGGCTTCCGGTCGGTCACCCGCGGGAAGCGAAGCCGACGCCGCGCGCCCGCACCGCGTTCCCGGTCACGGTGCCCGCCCCGGCCGCGGCCGGCCCCGGGTCCATGTCGAGCACCGCGACCACGGCTGAGACCGTCAACGGATCCATCGCCCACTCCTCATCGGCACGCGCCCCCGCGGGCCTGCCGGCCCGCCCGTCCAGACCGTGCCAGGATAGCCAGCCGCCGCCTCGGCGGACGGGAACGCGCCGCAGTCGCGCAGCCCCTGTCAGCCGACGCCGGGGCGCGGGAACGCCTCGGCGGCCACCAGGCCGTCGCGCACCGCCTCGCGCTGCACCGCGTGCACGGTGCGTCCGTGCAGGTCGGAGATGCGCTGCCAGCCGTGGCCCGAGTCGACCTCGGCGGCGAGCCTGCCGCGCTCGTCGCCCGACCAGCGGGTGTGCGAGTTCGGGTACTGCTTGCGCCGCGAGCGCAGCCACTCGGCGAAGGTCGGCCGGTCCACGAACCAGGTCAGCGCCCGGAAATAGCGCCGGTCCAGCTTGAAGACGACCTCCTCGGCGCACAGGAACACCAGGTCGTCCTCGTCCACGGCCACCCGGTCGGCCCGCAGCACCAGCTCGCCCTCGGTCAGCGACACCCCGCGCGGACCGTTCGCGTCCTGCGGCGCGGTCAGCCGCACCCGCACCCAGCCCGCCTTCGCCGACCCGCGCGCGCCCTGTTCGCGGTCCCGGCTGTCAGCGCTCTTCTGCTCTGTGTTCTGTTCAGCGCTCTTGCTCTCGGCGCGCATGACATCGATGCCAATGCGTTCGATGCCGCGGTTCTCGATGACGACGTCGGACACGGAGCAACCTCCCCGATAGGCCTGTTCGCGCAGACGTACTAGACCTACCCGTCGCCTGGTTCGAACAAACGTTTCTTGGGAGCGAAAAACGGCTTCTGGCCTGCGCATTCAGTGCTTGGCGAGGCCGCGCAGCAACAGGTCCCACAGCGGCTCGAAGGCCGGCGCGCCGACCGGATCCGACCACTGCGCGGCGTGCGCCGGATGATGGAAGACCGCGGTCGCCTCGAACACGGCGTACGCGATCGCCGTCGGGTCGCCGTGCTCGAATTCGCCCCGCGCCATGCCGTCCGCGATGATCCGGGCCAGCTGGGCGGTCAGCGCGCCGACGTGCTTGACGATCACCTCGCGCGTGTCCGCCGAGACCTGGGAGTACGCGGCGAACAGGTCGGCGTCGACCCGCGCCTTCTCCTGCTTGAGCCCCATCAGCGTGGTGAGCCAGCGGTGCAGCCGCTCGGCGGCCGGGGCGTCGGCCTCGACGACGGCGGACAGCGCCGGGTTCATCCGCGACAGCCAGCGTTCGAGTACCGCGTCCAGCAGTTCGGCCTTCGACGCGAAGTGCCGGTATACGGTGCCGTGGCTCACGCCGAGGGCCCGTGCGACGTCCACGACCGTCGTCTTGGCCGGGCCGAATCGGCGTAGCGCGTCCTCCGCCGCGTCCAGCACCCGGTCCCGGGTCAACGGCTCCGCCGCCATCACGAGACCCTCCCTCTCCTGTCCGATCCCGCCGCCGCCTCCAACGGTCACTTCTCGCTGTCGAGATGCGCGATCTGCGACGCAGCGTATCGCTCGCCGCTCGCCGAGCCCTGCGGCACCGCGGCCTCGATCGCCGCCAGGTCCGCGTCCGTCAGCCGCACCTCGAGCGCGCCGAACGCCTCGGCCAGCCGGTCGCGCCGGCGCGCGCCGACCAGCGGCACGATCAGCCGGTCCTGCGCCGCGACCCACGCGATGGCCAGCTGAGCCACCGTCACGCCCTTGGCCTGCGCGACCTTTCGCAGCGCCTCGACCAGTGCCAGGTTGCGATCCAGGTTCTCGCCCTGGAAGCGCGGCGTGTAGCCGCGCAGGTCGCCCGTGCCACCACTGCGCTGCGGCGTCCAGTGGCCCGACAGCAGGCCGCGCGAGAGCACGCCGTACGCCGTGATGCCGATGCCGAGTTCGCGTACGGTCGGTAGGATCTCCCGCTCGATGCCGCGCGAGAACAGCGAGTACTCGATCTGCAGGTCGGCGATCGGGTGCACCGCGTGCGCGCGCCGAATGGTCTCGGCGCCGACCTCGGACAGGCCGATGTGCCGCACGTAGCCGGCCTCGACCATCTCCTTGATCGCGCCGACCGTCTCCTCGATCGGCACGTTCGCGTCGAGCCGCGCCGGGCGGTAGACGTCGACGTAGTCGGTGCCGAGCCGGCGCAGCGAGTAGGCCAGCCAGGTCTTGACCGCCTCGGGCCGCGCGTCGTGGCCGAGCCATGAGCCGTCCGGCCCGCGCTGCGCGCCGAACTTGACGCTGATCTGGAACGAGGAGCGCTCCCGGCCGCGCACCGCCTCGCGCAGCAGCATCTCGTTGTCGCCCATGCCGTAGAAGTCGCCGGTGTCCAGCAGCGTCACGCCCGCGTCCAGCGCGGCGTGCACGGTCGCGATCGACTCGTCCTGGTCGGACGCGCCGTACATCCCCGACATGGCCATCATGCCGAGCCCCAGCTCGGAGGTCCGCGGCCCGTGCGTGCCAAGTTGGCGCCTGTCCATGTTCGTCACTCCGTTTCCCGGACACGCCCCTGCGCGCCCTGCTCGGACACAGTACAACGATTGACTGACAGATTTCAATATATGTCATTCGGTTGGCCATGGCATGCCGGGAAAACGCCGAGAGGCCCGCGACGCGACGTCGGCGGGCCTCTCGGATGGTGCGGTCATTCAGCGGTCATTCAGTTGTCGGTGCTGCTCGGCGGTGCTTAGCGCGGACGCCGGTCGCCGTAGCCCGGACGGTCGCCGTCGCGGTTCGCGCCGCGGTCGCCCGTACGGTCGCGGTCGAAGCCGCGGCTGCCGTTGCGGTCGTTGTTGAAGCCGCGGCCGCGGTCGTCACGGCCACGGTCGTTGAAGCTGCGCTCGCCGTAACCGCGGCCCCGGTCGCCCGCGGGCCGGTCGCTCGCGGGGCGCTCGGCTGCGGGCCGGTCACCGTAGCCGCGGCCTTCGCCGCTACGGTCACGGTCGAAGCCGCGATTCTGGAAACCGCGCTCGCGGTCCTTGAAGCCGCCGCCCTGACGGTCGGAGCCCGGCCGGTCGGAGTTCTGCCGGTTGAACGCGGGGCGGTCAGAACCCTGACGGTCGAAGCCCGGGCGGTCGGAGCCCGGCCGGTTGAACCCGGGCCGGTCGGAGCTGGAGCGGTTGAACGCCGGGCGGTCGGTGCTCTGACGGTCCGAACCCTGACGGTCCGAACCCTGGCGCTCGAAGCCGCGGCTCTGGTAGCCGCCGCGGTTCTCGCCCTCGCGCCGCTCGAAGCCGCGGTTCTCGCCGTCCCGGCGCTCGTGGGGGCGCCGGTCGAACCCGCCCTCGCGGCGGCCGAAGTCGCGGCCGCCGTCGCGGTTGTCGCGCCGCTCGAAGCCGCGGTTCTCGAACCCGCGCTTCTCGTACGAGCCGCTGCGCTCAGTCGAGGCGCTGCGGTCGGCCGACGCGGTGCGGTCGGTCGACGCGCCGCGGTCGAAGGAACCGCCGCGGTCGTACGAACCGCGCCGCTCGTAGGAGCCGCCGGAACGCTCGTCCCGCTGGAAGCCCCGGTTCCGGTCGTCGCGCTGGTACCGGTCGCCGCCGCGGAAGCCGCCCTCGCGCCGGTCGCCGCCGCGGAAACCGCCCTCGCGCCCGGCGCGCTCGCGCACCGGCAGCGTGAACGGCTTGACGTCGCCCGGCTCCGGCACCTCGCGGGCACCGGTCAGCTCGACCAGCGCCGAGCTCGCCGACTCCCACTTGCCGCCCAGGCCCACCGGCGCCGCGTCGGTCTCCTCGGCCGTCACGCCCGCGTCGTCCATCATCCGCTGCGCCTGCTTGCGCTGCTTGGGCAGGATCAGCGAGGCGACCACGCCGGTCTGCCCGGCCCGCGCGGTACGCCCGGCCCGGTGCAGGTAGTCCTTCGAGTCGCGCGGCGGGTCGAGGTGCACGACCAGGTCGATGCCGTCGACGTGGATGCCGCGCGCCGCGACGTCGGTCGCGACCAGGACCGGCGTGCGGCCCTCCTTGAAGTCCTCCAGCGTCTTGGTGCGCGCCACCTGCGTCATGCCGCCGTGCAGGCCGGCCGCCGGCAGGCCGCGCTCGCGCAGCTGCTCGGTCACCCGGTCCACCGCCATCTGGGTGCGCACGAAGAAGATCGAACGCGCGTCCGCCTTCGTCTCGGCCGCCTCAACCGCGTGCCGTCCGGCGATCTGCGCCGCGACCTTCGCCTTGTGCTGCGGAGTGACCATCAGCAGGTGGTGGCTCATCGTCGAGACGACGCCCGCCTGCGGGTCGACCTCGTGCACCACCGGGTCGCTCATGTACTTCTTGACGATCTCGTCGACCGCGCCGTCCAGCGTCGCCGAGAACAGCAGCCGCTGGCCGCCCTCCGCCACCTGGTCCATCAGCTCGCACACGTGCGGCAGGAAGCCCATGTCGCACATCTGGTCGGCCTCGTCCAGGATCGCCATGTCGACCTCGGACAGGTCGCACTCGCCGCGCTCGATCAGGTCGGACAGCCGGCCCGGCGTGGCCACCAGGACCTCGACGCCGTAGCGCAGGCCGTCGATCTGCTTGCGCATCGGCGCGCCGCCGAAGACGGAGCGGATGCGCAGCTGCATCGAGCGGGCGTACGGACGCAGCGCCTCCTCGACCTGCATCGCCAGCTCGCGCGTCGGCACCAGCACCAGCGCCAGCGGACGGCGCGGCTTGGCGCGCAGGCCCTCCAGGCGGGCGAGGGTCGGCAGGCCGAACGCCAGGGTCTTGCCGGAACCGGTGCGGCCGCGGCCGAGCACGTCCCGGCCGACCAGCGCGTCCGGGATGGCCGCGGCCTGGATCGGGAACGCCTTGACGACGCCGACCTCGGTCAGTACCCGCACCAGCGGCTGCGGCAGGCCCAGCGAGGCGAAGGTCACCTCGGTGCCGGTGTCCAGCTCGGGCTCGGGCTCGGCGTTGGTCTCGTTCGTGATCTCGGTCTCGCCGGCGTCGTCGAGCTCTGCCTCGTCGCCGGTCTCGATGACGTCCGCGGCTTCGTTGCTCGCGGCGTCGTTGGTCTCGTCGAGGCCGAATCCGGCCTCGGTCTCGTTGCTCGCAGCATTGTCGGCCGCGGCGGCCGCGTCGAAGGCGGCGTCGGTCGTCGTGGTGTCCACGGACATGGTGGTGCAGACCTCCAGGGTCGAACGGCACGTGCCAAGGAGGCTTCAGGGAACACGCTGGATGCGCGCCGCGGAGCCGATCACAGGTACGGGCCCTTATATCGGGGCAATGCCGCGCCTGTGTCGGCCAGTTCTCGGCCGAAGGGTTTCCCTCAACGAAAGTGCCGTCCGGACAAGGTCCGCCATGAGCGGTTTCCGGACACAAGGAAATGCGCGGTCATCACATGAGTACCGCAGTAGCTTACCGGTATGCTGCCCTTCCGACGAAACCGGCAGGTCACCGCGCCGTCCCGGCGGTCATTACGTTAGCCGTGGCCTGAGTCACAGCGCGTCTGCCGCTCGATTCGGCATCCGCTAGGGTGCTGCAACCGTCAGAGTTGGATCATCGCATCGCGACCGCGAACGCACAGGCACTAAGGACGCACCGGATGGCACGCAGCTGGCTCGACATCCCCGCCGACTCGGGGTTCGGCCTGACCAACCTGCCCTACGGAGTGGTCACCTACGCCGACACCCCGCGCCAGCTCGCCGTCGCGGTCGGCCGGTACGCGCTGCCGCTCGGCGCCGCGGCCGAGGCAGGGCTCTTCGACGACCTGCTGGACCGCCCGCTCGACGTGCTCGGCGCGCTCACCCTCAATCCCCTGATGGCCACCGGCCCGCGCGCGTGGAGCGCGGTGCGCTCGCGCGTGCTGGACCTGCTGGAAAGCCGGGCGCACGCCTCGACCGTGCAGAACCTGGTGCTGCCGCTGCCCCGGGTCGTCAACCACCTGCCGTTCGCGGTGGCCGACTTCGTGGACTTCCACTCCTCGCGCCACCACGCCGAGAACCTCGGCCGGATCATGCGCCCGGACGGCGAGCCGCTGGCGCCCAACTGGAGCCACCTGCCGGCCGGCTGCCACGGGCGCGCCGGGTCCGTGGTGGTCTCCGGCACCCCGATTACCCGGCCGCACGGCCAGCGCATCCCGCCGAACGACACCGAGCCGGTCTACGGCCCGACCATCCGGCTCGACCTCGAGGCCGAGGTCGGCTTCATCGTCGGCATACCGACCCGGCCCGGCCAGACGGTGCCCGTCGACGACTTCATGGACCACGTGTTCGGCGCCGTGCTGGTCAACGACTGGTCGGCGCGCGACATCCAGGCCTGGGAGTCCCAGCCGCTCGGCCCGTTCCTGGGCAAGTCCTTCGCCACCTCCCTCTCGCCCTGGGTGGTGCCGCTCGAAGCGCTCGCCGAGGCGCGTGTCGCCCCGCCGCGCCAGGACCCGGCGCCGCTGCCGCACTTAGCCGGCGACCACTGGGGCTACGACCTGCGGATGCGCGTCGAACTGAACGGCACCGCCGTCAGCGAGCCGCCGTTCTCCACGATGTACTGGACGCCCGCGCAGCAACTGGCCCACCTGACCAGCAACGGCTCGCCGCTGCGCACCGGCGACCTGCTCGCCTCGGGCACCGTCTCAGGGCCCGAACCGGTCCAGCGCGGGTCGCTGGTCGAACTGACCTGGAACGGCAACTATCCGCTGCTGCTGGCCGACGGCTCGACCCGCACGTTCCTCGCCGACGGCGACACCGTCTCGATCGGCGCCACCGCCCCGGGCCCCGACGGCACCCGGATCGACTTCGGCGCGGTCACCGGCACCATCCAGTCGCACTGACGCGGCCGTGCCCGGCCGGGCTGTCACCGTCGGCCGCAGCGGCCGGGCTGTAGCGGGTCGGCCCCACGGGTCCGCGCTCCGATCGCGGCGATCTCATCGAAGTGATCAAACCGCGTCGATCATCCTGCGGGCGGCCGTCCTTTCGACGCAATTCGCCCCCGAAACGGAATCAAACGCCCTCTAGGTCGCGCGGATCTGCGTTCGGCCACGGGAGTGGCGCGCGGGAAGTAGGCTTGGCCGTGGAGGGGAGCAACCCACATACCTCCGGGAATCGACCGAGTGGCCGGTAGCCGACCGCGTCGCTCGTCTCGTTGCACCGGCTGGGCGGCGGGAAGGAGGCGGGCCGAGGATGGCAGCGACAGGCGCCGAACGGGCGGTCGCGCGCAGCCGGATGCCGGTGATGCGGCGCAGGCGGGTAGCCCGTGAGCAGCCCGATCCACTGGACGCCTTCGTCGCGCGCGGCTTCGCGGTGGTCCCGGCCGCCGGCCCCGACGGCCCCGGCTGTTCCTGTAGCCGGGTCGGCTGTCCCAACCCCGCAGACCATCCGCTGTCCTACGGCTGGCAGACCGAGGCGAGCGCGGACCCCGTCCAGTTGCACCGCTGGCGGCTGCGCCTCCCGGAAGCCAACTACGCGAGCCCCACCGGACGCACCCACGACGTGCTCGACGTCCCGGCCGAAGCCGGCCGCATCGCCCTGGACGCGCTGACCCGCGCCGCCGAACCGGTCGGCCCGGTCGCCACGACGGCCCCCGGCGACCGCTACCTGTTCTTCACCACGGCCCGCCCCGGCGGCGAGGAGGACCTCGCCTCGGACGAGTGGTGGCCGTGCCACCTCGACGCCGCGCCCGAGACCGGGGTCGGCGGCCCCGCACTACGCTGGCACACCCGCGGCTCGTACGTGCTGGTCCCGCCCGCCCGCGCCGTCGACGGCGGACGCGCCCGCTGGGTACACGACCCCGACGCCGATCTACCCGACCCGTTGCGCCTTCTCGGCGCGCTCGCCGACGCCTGCGAGGCCGTCGCCGCCGAGTGCGAGGGAAACGACCGATAGCACACCCGGTGATCCGCGCCGGACGTTGCGCGGTTACGCGAGCGTCAGCAGTTCCACACCGTCTTCGGTGACGACCATGGTGTGCTCGAACTGCGCGGTCAGCTTCCCGTCCGCGGTCACCGCGGTCCAGCCGTCCGCCCACATCCGGTGCTCGACGGCGCCGAGGGTCAGCATCGGCTCGATGGTGAACGTCATACCCGGCTCCAGCGCGCGCGTCGCCCGCGGGTCGTCGTAGTGCGGGACGATCAGGCCGCTGTGGAACGACGAGGCGATCCCGTGCCCGGTGAACAGGCGCACCGTGCCGTACCCGAACCGCTTCGCGTAGGACTCGATCACCCGCCCGACCACGCTGAGCTGCCGCCCCGGCTTGACCGCCTTGACCGCCCGGTCCAGCGACTCGCGGGTGCGCTCGACCAGCAGGTGCGCCTCCTGCGACACCTCGCCGACCTCGAAGGTCGCGTTCGTGTCGCCGTGCACGCCGTTGATGTACGCGGTGATGTCGATGTTGACGATGTCGCCCTCGTCCAGGACCGTCGAGTCCGGGATGCCGTGGCAGATGACCTCGTTGATCGAGGTGCACAGCGACTTCGGGTAGCCGCGGTAGCCCAGCGTCGACGGGTACGCGCCGTGGTCGCACAGGAACTCGTGCCCGACCCGGTCCAGCTCATCGGTGGTGGTCCCCGGCTTGGCGGCGCGGCCGACCTCCGCCAGCGCCTGCGCGGCGATCCGCCCGGCGATCCGCATCTTCTCGATCGTCTCCGCGGACTGCACGTCGGAGCCGGTGTAACGCTGCGGCGAGGGCTTGCCGACGTACTCGGGGCGGACGATGTTCGACGGGACGGAACGCGTCGGCGACACGACGCCGGGTACCAGGGAAACCATAGGACGAGTCTAAGACGTCGACCCCGACCGACAGTGCGCGGTATATCGAAGGGCTGGCACATGCAGAACGAAGGACAGTGGTTCTACTGCCTCAAGCACCACACCGTCGAGGGACCGGTTGGCTGCCGCGCGAAAGACCGGCTCGGCCCCTACGCGACGCGTGAGGAGGCCGAGCACGCTCTGGAGAAGGTCAAGGAACGCAACGAGGATTGGGCACGCAGCGGCGAAGACGACTGAGCTCGTCACCTGTCGGGGCCATAGCTGAGGGCTTGCTCGCGTACGTGCGCGGCCGACGCCTTACCAGCGTTCGACGCGTGGCCCGCTGACCGACTCGATCCACCGGCCGAGCCGCGCGCGCAGCCCGTGCGCGGCGCTCGACGTCGCGGCCGCGAGCGACACGAGGTGCTGGGCGCTGTCGAAACTGAGCAGCGCCGACTCGTCCGGCACGGTCAGCATCTCGTGCGCGAGGCCGCGCAGCTCGGGTGCGCCCTGATCCAGCGTCAGGATCCGCGCGCCGCGCCGCCGCGCGTCCCCGATCCGCTCCAGCAGCGCGTCGGCCGGATCGTGCTGCGCGACCACCAGCAGCGCCTCGCCGCGCCCGGTCGAAGCGAGCCGTTGCAGCCCGGCCGCCAGGTGCGCGGGAGCGTCCGGCGGCGGATCGTGCCGCAGCAGTACCGGCGCGAGTTCGGGCAGGTCGGCCCACTGCGACTCGTCGGTCAGATGCGCCGCCAGGTGCCACGGCTCCTCGTCGCGCGGCCCGGCCAGCAGCAGCCCGCCGGCGTGCCGGGGCGCGCGGCGCAGCGCCGAGCCGAACTCGTCGGTCTCCTCGACCCAGCCGCACTGGCCGCCGGTCGCGGCGAGCAGATCGCGCAGAGCGGCCGCCTGCACTCTGTCCATGCCGTCCATCGTGCCAGGCCGAGCCGCCCGGTATGGCGTCATCGCACAGAACGTCCCGCGG
>JBOHCW010000136.1:0-2288 GCA_050725375.1 Actinocrinis sp.
GCCTTGGAGGGGGAGCGGAGGGAGCGGTTGAGCCGGGTCGCGCGGGCGGCCCGGCTCAGCTGTGTCCGGGCTCCGTTAGAACCCTGAGATGGCCTCGGGCCGCCGCGGGGGCGTCCTACCCGGCTTCGGCGGCGAATCGGCCGGTTGACGGCCCCGGCCGCCGGCGTCGCCGCCCGCTCAGCCGACCGACGAGTACGCGACGACGCCGCGGCGCAGCAGATCCACCGCGGCCCGCGCCGTGTCCCGGATCCGCGCCGAGTCGGAACGCTCCGAGGCCAGTGTCCCGGCCGCGTCGGCGAGCTGGCCGAGCAGGTCGATCAGCTGCTTGCACCAGCGCACGAAGTCGCCGGCCGGCAGGCCCGCCTCCTCAAGCACCGTGTCCAGCCGGTGCCCGGTGGCCCACTGGTGCGCGGCCCAGGCGAAGCCCGGGTCCGGTTCGCGCTGGAAGTCGACCGTGTAGTCGCCCTCCAGCTCGTGCACCGCGAACCAGAGCCGGACCGTGCGCTCTATCGCCTCGCGCGCGTTGCCCTTCGGCAGCCGGGGCGGGCCGTGCTCCTCGGTGTTGCGGGCCTCGTAGACCAGCAGCGAGACCGCCGAGGCCAGCTCGGCCGGGCCGAGCCCGTCCCACACCCCCTCGCGCAGGCACTCGGCGGCCAGCAGGTCCAGCTCCGAGTAGATGCGGGCCAGCCGCCGGCCCTCGTCGGTGACCTTCTCCCCGTCGAGGTAGCCGAGCACGGAGAGCACCGAGCAGACCTGATCGAAGGTGCGCGCGATCGAGTGGGTACGGCCCTTGACCCGCTTGTCCAGGCCGTCGATCTCCCGCTCAAGGCGCTGGTGCCGCTCGGCCCAGCGCGCGTGGTTCTCCCGGTCCTCGCAGCCGTGGCACGGGTGGCTGCGCAGAGCCTTGCGAAGCCGTGCGATCTCGTCGTCGTCCGCCGCCGCGGAGCGCTCGCGGCCCGGGCGCACCGGCTTGTCGCCCTCGGCCGTCCCGGCCTTGGCGCGCAGCGTGGCCGCCAGGTCCTTGCGCGCCTGCGGGGACTTGTGGTTGAAGGTCTTGGGGATCCGCATCCAGCCGATCGGCTCGACCGGCACCGGGAAGTCCAGCAGCGAGAGCGTGGCCGCCTGGCGCTGGGCGGTCAGCACCCGCGGGCGCGGCCCCTCGCGGCCCGAGTCCAGGCCCGGGTCCAGGACCACCGCCAGGCCCGCCTTGCGCCCGGCCGGCACCACGATGATGTCACCGGTCTTGAGCGCCTCCAGCGCACTGGCCGCGGCCTCGCGCCGCCTGCCCGCGCCCTGGCGCGACAGCTGCGCCTCGCGCTCGGCCAGCGAGCGGCGCAGCGCCATGTACTGCTCGATGTCGCCGAGGTGGCAGGTCATCGACTCGCGGTAGCCCTCCAGCGCCTCGCGGTTGCGGCGCAGCTGGCGGGTCAGGCCCACCACCGCCTTGTCCGCCTGGAACTGCGCGAACGAGCTCTCCAGCAGCGCGCGGGCGCGCACCTTGCCGACCTGGCCGACCAGGTTGACCGCCATGTTGTACGAGGGCTTGAACGAGGAGCGCAGCGGATAGGTGCGCGTCGAGGCGAGCCCGGCCAGCGCGCGCGGGTCCAGGCCCGGGCGCCAGACGACCACCGCGTGCCCCTCGACGTCGATGCCGCGCCGCCCGGCCCGGCCGGTCAGCTGGGTGTACTCCCCCGGAGTGATGTCGTCGTGCACCTCGCCGTTCCACTTGACCAGCGAATCGAGCACCACCGCGCGCGCCGGCATGTTGATGCCCAGCGCCAGGGTCTCGGTGGCGAACACCGCCCTGACTAGCCCGGCGGCGAACAATTCCTCGACGATCTCCTTGAAGGTGGGCAGCATCCCGGCGTGGTGCGCCGCGACGCCGCGCTCCAGCCCGTCGGCGAAGTCGTGGTATCCCAGGACATTGAGGTCTTCCGGCGGCAGCTCGGCGCACCGGGCGCTGACGTGCGCGCGCACCGCGGTGCGCTGCTCGTCCGTCAGCAGCCTGACACCTGAGCGCAGGAACTGCTGCACGGCCGCGTCGCAGCCCGCGCGCGAGAAGACGAAGTTGATCGCGGGCAGCAGCCCGGCCGAGTCCAGCCGCTCGATCACGTCCGGCCGGTAAGCCACCGGGAATCGGCGTGGCCGGCGGCCACCGCGGCCGGGCCGGGCCGGCGCCTTCCTGGCCAGCCAGTCGTCGCGCAGCGCGAGCCGCATCAGCTCGGGGTTGACGCGCCGCTGGTCGTCGTCGGTGAACAGGTCGTAGAGCCGGTTCCCGGCCAGCACGT
>JBOHCW010000137.1:0-3553 GCA_050725375.1 Actinocrinis sp.
CTTCACATTCGTGAGGCGGCCCACCTTTCATTCGTGAAACGGGAGTGGCGCGGCCTAGGTGAGATTGCCGAGATTCGGCAGCAGCACGACCTGTTTGAGGCCCTTGACGGGGTTCGCGGCGCCCCACTGGTTCAGCTTGTCGGCCAGCGCGCCGTCGCCGACGATGACCCGCAGCGGGGTGTCGGACGCGGCCAGGATGCCCTCCAGCTTGACCAGGCCCTGGTCCTGCTTCGCCGTCCACGGCGCGTCGCGCGGACCGCCGAGCAGGTCCGCGTCGCCGAGCTGGTAGATCTGCGGCGAGATCGCGCCGTCGTCGTGGTTGAACACGGCCAGCGCCAGTGACAGGTTGACGTTCTCCAGCGCGTGGTCGTTCCAGAGCACCAGCGTCGGCTGGCCGTCGCCGAGCAGGCCGTGGGAGAGCAGCGTGCTCATCGCGTCCCGGTTCGACGGCATGATGTACCGCCCGCTCAACCAGACCTGTGCCCAAGTGGTGTTCGGACCCGGCTTCATCGCTCCGTACACGAATCTCTTCGGGCCGTGCCCGTAGCTGTCGGTCAGGAAGAACCCGGCGAGCAGGGCCAGCACGCCCAGCGCCGCCCCGACCGCGCCGCGGCTGGGCAGCACCGGGCGGCGCAGCAGGTGCCCGACCGTGCCGATGCCGACCAGGGCGATGATCACCCACGCCTGCACGGCCTTCTGGAAGTAGTACGAGGTCGTGTGGATCGATGATTCCTGATACGCCCAGAAGGCCAGCACCGCGGCGCCGCACGCCGCGCTGCTGATCAGCGCGACCATCGACGACGGGCGCCGGCGCGCGCCGCGGGCGGCGAACCCGGCCACCGACAGCACGCCGATGATCGCGAGGCTCTGCCGGGTCATCGGCACGGTGAAGCCGATGCTCAGCGCCGCCTGGCTGGACTGGAGCCCGCCCTGCTTCGCGTACACGATCTCGGACAGCGAGGCCGGGATCGCGATCACCGCGACGATGACGGCCAGCCGCCAGTGCGGCAGCCAGCGCTTGCGGTACACGATCCCCGACACGACGATCATCAGCGCGGCGAACGGCGCGAACAGCTCGTAGGTCAGGAAGATCGCCACGGTCAGCGCGCCGGCCAGCACGATGTGCAGCCGGCCGCTGGTCGGCGGGCGCAGCATGAAGGCGGCCAGCAGCGCCAGCAGGCCCATCCCGAAGATCTGCGGGTCCCAGCCGCACCAGATCGAGGTGGTCATCACGCCGACGGACAGGAACGAGGCGATGGCGCTGATGGTGAAGGCCCGCCGCCAGCCGGCCATCGCCGGTCCGGCCACCCAGCGCGCGCCCCATGCGACGCAGAGGACGAAGAAGCCGTAGCCCAGGCAGGTGTACACCTCGTACCGCAGCAGTTCGGCGGTCGGACTGCCCGGGTCGGTGTGCGAGGTGGCGAAGATGTCCAGCAGCGCGTAGGTGAAGTGCTGGCCGGGCGGGTAGACCGCGAGCATTCCCGGGTCGACCATCCCGCGCGCCTTGTCCTGCTGCAGGAAGGTGTAGCCGCCGATCCGGTGGATCGTGTCGAACAGGCTGAAGTGCCGGGTGCGGTCTCCGGTCAGCAGCGAGAAGGCCAGCTTGTGCCCGCGTCCGGCGCCCCACAGCGGACCGAACGCGACGGCCGAGGCGGCGCCCGCGGCCACCACCAGCGCGAGGTCGGTGCCCAGCACCCGCTTGGGCCAGCGCGGCACCCGGTTCAGGCCCACGCCGACGGCGAGCAGCACGGTCAGCGCGGTGCCGCCGACCGCGACCGGGTCCAGGCCGAAGGGCCAGAGCGAGAAGAGCAGCCCGGCCGCGATGGCGGCGCCGATCAGCAGGCCGACGGTGACCATCAGCCGGTCCAGCACGGTGCCGCCCATGCGGATGAGACCGCCGGTCAGGTACACGATCACCAGGATCAGTACGACGTCCGCGCGCAGCAGCTGGGTGACCACGGGCAGCACCCAGGCGGCGGCGAGCAGGCCGCCGATCAGCCGCGGGTCGCGGCGCGGCTCCCGGTCCTCGTCGGCCGCGGGCGAGGGCGCCGTGCGCTGCCGGGGCAGTTGGCCGGGCAGGGACCTCGCCCAGCGGCCCTGCACTTGTGATCCCATGTACCTGGCACCTCGTGTCGGAGTCAGATGCCCAAACCCCATCGGTTGGCTGCGACAGTTTAGGCGTCCCGGCTGTATGCGCGTCATCCCGCACGGAGATTTGTAATCCGAGTTCGCGTCTCCGTCGGGCGACGATCCGGTAACGACATGACCGCGCACGCGCCGTGACCGATCGGACGGCCCGTTCCCGCTGCGGAACCGTTCGCGGCGCGACGCTCGCCATATCGGGTACGGGTCGGGCCGCAGCGCTCGATTCGCGCACGCCAACCGTGACACAATCCGCCTTGCAGAGAGGAGGACCTGATGAATCTGACGATCCTTACCGCGGCCACGGCTCTGGTGTTCCTCGGCTTCATCTTCGAGCTGGTGCGCCGCCGGCGGCTGCGTGAGAAGTACGCCGTGCTGTGGCTCTTCGTCGGCGCCGTCGCGCTGGTTCTCGGAGTGTTCCCGCGGGCGCTCAACCGGGTCGCCATCGCCGTCGGCGTCGCCAACGGCGTGAGCCTGGTGCTGTTCCTCGGCGTGATGTTCCTCCTGCTGGTCTGCCTGCACCTGAGCTGGGAGGCCAGCCGCCTGGAGGACGAGACCAGGGTGCTGGCCGAAGAGGTGGCCCTACTGCGGCTGCGGATGGACGAACAGGTCGAGGAGCGTTCGGCGTCGTGACCCAAGCTCTGAGCGCGCAGTCTGAAAGCACGCAGTCCGAAAGCGCACAGCTCGGCGGCGCACAGTCCGGGAGCACGCAGTCCGGCGGCGATCGGTCCCCGGGCGCGCAGCCGGTGCTCGAAGTGGTGCCCGGCTCGTCGGCGCGCGTGCTGGTCATCGTGCCCGCCTGGAACGAGGCCGAGTCGATCGGCCCGGTCATCGCCGAGATCGAGGGCGCGCTGCCGTTCGTGGACGTGCTGGTGGTCGACGACGGCTCGACCGACGGCACCGCCCGGATCGCGCACAAGGCCGGCGCTACGGCGCTGTCGCTGCCTTACAACCTGGGCGTCGGCGGGGCGATGCGGCTCGGCTACAAGTACGCGCGCGACCGCGGCTACGACGTCGCGATCCAGGTGGACGCGGACGGCCAGCACGACCCGGCGTACGTGCCCAAGCTGATCGACGCGCTCTCCGGCGCGGCGCTGGTCATCGGCGCGCGCTTCGCGGGCGAGGGCGACTACGAGGTGCGCGGCCCGCGCAAGTGGGCGATGAGCATGCTCTCCTGGGTGCTCTCGAAGCTGGCGCACACCAAGCTGACCGACACCACCTCGGGCTTCCGGGCGTGCAACCGCGAGCCGATCAACCTGTTCGCGGAGTGGTATCCGTCGGAGTACCTGGGCGACACGGTCGAGACGCTGGTGCGCGCGGTACGCCTCGGATACAAGGTCAATCAGATCCCGGTGGCGATGCGCCCGAGGCAGACCGGCACGCCGAGCCAGTCGCCGATCAAGGCGATGCT
>JBOHCW010000138.1:0-6259 GCA_050725375.1 Actinocrinis sp.
GCATCGGCGCGTCGGTCGCGATCGTGCGCCAGGCCGCCGAACAGGCCGGACGCGACCCCGCCGCGCTGCGGGTCGCGGTGCGCGGGGTCACCCGCTACGACCCGGCCGGGCACGGCACCCGCGGCCCCGACGGGCGCCGGCTGCCGCTGTCCGGCGACGGCGCGCAGATCAGGTCCGACCGCGAACAGCTCGCCGCGCAGGGCGTCACCGAGATCTACCACGACCTGAACTGGGACCCCCTGGTCGGCCACCCCGACGCCGACCGCGCCCAGGCCCTGGAACGCGCCGAAGCGATCCTCAACGCCCTCGCTCCGTAAGAACCCGCCGACTCGTGCGGGCGCCGGCGGGTGAGGCGGCGCGGGTGCACGCGGCTGACGGCGCGTCAGCGGGGTGCACCGGGCGCAGGACGCTTACAGGCCGATGCTAGACTCCCAGCCTTGCCACGCCCCGTGATCCAACGCCCCGCGCTGGCCACCGCCATACGACCGTGCCGCGCCGCCCGCGCGCTAGAACCCCCTGGACGGCCCCATGCCCGAGCGGAGCCCCAAAGTCGTCGTCGTCGTGCCGACGTACAACGAACGGGACAACCTGCCCGTGCTCGCCGAACTGCTCGCCGGCCTCCAGGTGCCCGGCCTGTGCCTGCTGGTCGTCGACGACAACTCGCCCGACGGCACCGGGGAGATCGCCGACAAGCTCGCCGCCGAGTCCCCCGAGAGCGTCGCCGTCCTGCACCGCACCGCCAAGGACGGCCTCGGGCGCGCGTACATCGCCGGCATGACCCGCGCCCTGGACGAGGGCGCGCACGTGGTCGTGCAGATGGACGCCGACCTGTCCCACCCGGTCGGCGCGATCCCGGCGATGCTGCGGACCCTGGCCGAACACCCCGAAGCGGGTGTCGTGCTCGGCTCCCGGTACGTCGAGGGCGGCTCGACCGCGCAGCAGTGGCCCTGGCGGCGGCGCGCACTGTCCGGGTGGGCGAACCTCTACGTCAACACGATCCTGCGCCTGGGCGTGAAGGACGCCACCGCCGGGTTCAAGGCCTGGCGCGCCGAGGCGCTGCGCGCCGTCGACCTGCCCGCGGTGGGCAGCAACGGCTACTCGTTCCAGGTCGAGATGAACTACCGCGCCAAGCGGCGCGGCACGAAGATCCTCGAAGTGCCCATCAGGTTCGAGGAGCGCGCCGAGGGCGCCTCCAAGATGAGCCTGGCCGTCCAGCTCGAATCAGCGTTCACGCCGTGGAAACTGCTGCTCGCCCGCGGCCCGCGGTAGGCGCCGGCGCGCACGGCCGCGGCGAGCGGCCGATGCGGATGGGCGCCGGGGCCCGGCTGCGGCGCTGGACCCGGCAGTGGGCCGTGGCCCTCGCCCTGATCCTGGTGTCGGGCACCGTGTTCAGTTTCGTGTACAACGCGGCGACCGGCGCCGCCGTGCCGCCGCCGCCCGGGCTGCGTTATGTGCAGACCGGCGACCTGCGCACCCGCTACGACCAGTGGGGCACCACCGGCAGCCCGGTCGTGCTGGTGCACGGGTTCGTCGAATCCGCCGACAGCTGGAGCGCGACGGCGCGCCTGCTCGCGCACGACCACCGCGTGTACGCGATCGACGTCGACGGGTTCGGCTATACCCAGCGCGTCGCGCCCTATGACACCGCGCACCTGGCCACCCAGCTGCTCGACTTCATCGCGGCCCTGCACCTGGCCCGGCCGGTGCTGGTGGGGCACTCCAGCGGCGCGGCGATCATCGCCGCCGCGGCGCTGCGCGCGCCCGACAGCGTCGGCGCGGTGCTGTTCCTGGACGGCGACGGGCTGCCGCTGTCGGGAAACCGCCACCTGCCCGGCTCCCTCGGCCCGCCCGGCACCACCGTGCTGCGCCTGGTGCTGCGCTCGGACGCCGCGATCCGGCTGATCTACGCCGAGACCTGCGGCCCGCGCTGCCCCGCTCTGGACGCGGCCGGGGTCGAGCAGTGGCGCCGCCCCTTCCAGGTGCCCGGCGCGCAATCGGCGATCTGGCAGGTACTGTCCGCCGGCATCCCGGCCCTGACCCCCGGCCGGCTCGCCGCCCTGGCGAACCTGGCGCAGGTGCCCAAGGCCGTCGTGTTCGGAGCCGACGACCCGGAGTACGGGCCCGGGGCCGCCGCCCAGACCGCCGCCCGCATCGGCGCGCCGGCGCCGCTGCTGATCCCCGCCGCCCGCCACCTGACCATGATCTCCGACCCCGCGGCGGTCGCCGCCGCCGTCGACACCCTCGCCGAACGCGCCCAGACCACCCGATCGAACACAGTGCCCTGACATGTGGCGCGCGCATCGGACCCGCAGCAGACACACGGCCACAGACGTACGGCCGCCGACGCACACCCGCACGAGGAAACACGTACGGAAGGACTGCGCCATGCCCCTGGTCCGCATCGACCTGCCCGAAGGCCGCACCCCCCAACAGCGCGCCGCCATCGGCCAGGCCGTGCACGACGCACTGGTCACGGCTTTGAACGTGCCCGCCGAGGACCGGTTCCAGGTCATCACCGAACACGCCCCCGGCGCCCTGGCGGCCGACCCGCACTACCTCGGCATCGAGCGCAGCGGCCAGGCGCTCATCGTCGATGTCACCCTCAACGAGGGCCGCTCGGTGGAACTGAAGAAGGCGTTCTACCGCGCCGTCGCCGACAACCTGCACGATCGCGTCGGCCTGCGCCGCGAAGACGTCGTGATCAGCTTGACCGAGGTGCGCAAGGAGAACTGGTCCTTCGGCAACGGCGAAGCCCAATACGCCTGAACAGCACCCTGATACGGCGCCGCGGCGGGCCGGCGTACGCGGCCCGGTCGTGTTCGCAGACCTCTCCGCGGCGCCCGCGCCGCCACCGAACCCTGACACAGGCGCGCGCACGCCGGCGGTGATCACCGGCGCGCGCGTGAGGGCCGCGGTCACAGGCGCGGGTCGACCGGCTCGGACTCCAGCGCCAGCACCGCGAACCGCCTCGTGCACCCGGTACAGCGGCTCGCCCGCCGTGAACCGCTCCCAGGGCCTCCAGGCCAAGCGCGTACTCGCGCAGCGCGAGCGACTGCTTGCGCCCCGGGAACCGCTTGCGCAGGCCGCGCCCGGCCGCCTGCCCGAGCAGCCGCACCGTGGCGTCCACGCGCGCACCGCGGCAAGCTGCACGCATGCTGACCGTCATGAGCGGCAACCATCCTGGTCGACGCCGTCAACGACGCTGCCAGCGCTCGGCCCGGCGGCCGCCACCGTCGAAACCGCCCGCGCACGCCCGCGCCCCGGCGCCGCAGAACGCGACACCGGGGCCGCCAGAACCCGGTCGCGGGTCAGGACACGCTACGGCTGCCGCGCTCCCGCTCCTGCCGCAGCGCCTCCTCGGCCAGGATCGCCTGCGACGGCAGTGCCGGAACCTGGCGCGCCGACGCCTGCGCGTCCTGCCGCCGGCGCGAAGGCCCCGGCCGGGCCGCCTCGGCGTCCGCGTCGGCCAGCGCACCGTGCACCGTAGACAGGACCACGGCGCCCGCCACCACCGTCACCGCGCCGAGTACGAACGGCACGTGCGCGTTGTAGTGCTCCACCAACTTGCCCGCCGCGAACGGCGCCAGCCCGCCGCCGATGAACCGCACGAACCCGTACGTCGCCGACGCCACCGGCCGCGGCACCGGCGCGATGCTCATCACGGCCGTGGTCACCAGCGTGTTGTTCACCCCGATGCACATCCCCGACGCGATCGTCGCCGCGATCACCACCCACCGGTGATCCGGCCACACCCCGATCGCCACCGAGAACACCGCCATCAACGCCAGGCTGGCGTACAGCGTGCGCGGCGTGCCGAACCGCGCCTTGAGCATCGGCGCGCCGAACACCGCGAACAGCGCCACCAGCACGCCCCACGCGCAGAACACCGCGCCGAGCTTAAGGGGCGAGAGGTGCATCAGGAACGGTGCGTAGCCCAGGATCGTGAAGAACCCCCAGTTGTACAGCAGCCCCGTGGCGCTCGTGGTCGCGAGACTGCGGTGCCGCAGCGCCTTGAGCGGCTCGCTGATCGACGAGCGCCGCTCCGGCCGCGGCGTCTGCGGCACCAGCAGCACCGTCGCGACCAGCGCGATCAGCATCAGCACCGAGACCCCGAAGAACGGGCCGCGCCACGAGATGTTGCCCAGCAGCCCGCCCAACAGCGGCCCGCACGCGATCCCGACCCCCAGCGCCGTCTCGTACAGCACGATCGCCCCGCCGAACCCGCCGCTGGCCGAGCCCACGATCACCGCGAGCGAGGTCGCGATAAACAGCGCGTTGCCCAGCCCCCAGCCGGCCCGGAACTCCACGATCTGCCCGATGCTCCCGCTGGCCCCCGCGATGGCGGAGAACACCACGATCAGCGCCAGCCCGGTCACCAGCGTGCGCTTCGCGCCGATCCGGCTGGACACCCAGCCGGTCACCAGCATCGCCACCGCCGTGACCACCAGGTAACTGGTGAACAGCAACTCCACCTGCGAAGGACTGGCCTGCAGCTTCGAGGCCAGCGACGGCAGGATCGGGTCGACCAGCCCGATCCCCATGAACGAGATCACACACGCGAACGCGACCGCCCACACCGCCTTGGGCTGCCGAAACGCACCACCCGTCGCAGAACCCGAATCCGCGGAGGCCCCGGAAGTCCCGGAATCGTCCGCATCCGCCTCGCTCCCGTCCGCGTGCCCGGTCCCGTTGCCCGTACCGTGCGACATGCGCAGCCCTCCGATCACCGGACGCCGCGCGGTGCGGCGAGCGCTGCGTTGAGCGCGCCAACGTCCCGAAAAACCATATAGCCACTTCTATATAACCTGCAACATGCATCCACCTTGTCCGCATATATAGCCGGGGATATGCTTCCGCCGTGAGCGATCAGCCGCCGCCCGTAACCACCGCCCCCGAGCCCGACCCCGACCGGGAGCGCGGCCCCGAGCCCGCGGCGGGCCACCCCGCCGAGGCGATCTACGGCATGCTCAGCGTCCTGCTACGCGGCGCCCCCCGCGACATGGGCCTGACCTCGACGGCCACCCTGAGCACCCTGGAACGCACCGGCCCGCGCCGTATCACCGACCTGGCCCTGATCGAAGCGGTCTCCCAGCCCTCGATGACAGTCCTGGTCGCCGCCCTGGTACGTTCCGGCCTGGCCGAACGCCGCGGCGAACCGTCCGACAAACGCGTCACCCTGGTCGCCATCACCCCCGCCGGCGCCGACTACCTGGCCCGCCGCCGCGCCGCCGCCACCCAGGCCGTCGCCCAGCTGATCGACAAACTCCCGCCCGAGCAGACCGAGGCCCTCACCGCGGCCATCCCCGCCCTGCTGCACCTGCGCGACCTCTACCACGAGGAACGCGAACCCCCCGCCCGAACCTGACCCGATCGGCGCTCCATCCCAAGATCCACCAAGCCCCTGGCGCCCCGGTTCCAGCCGCAGATCGTTTGCGCCCCGTGTCGGAGCCGTCAGCCGCCGACGAAATACAAATGATCGCAGCGCACCGCGTGGATAGAGTCGCGCCATGCCCGAACTGAAGCCGCTCAATGCCGGCCATGCCCCGGCGGTTCTGGCCTTCGAGCTGGCGAACCGCGCCTACTTCGCCGCCGCGGTGTCCGACCGCGGCGACGAGTTCTACGACCGGTACACCGACCGGCACAGCGCCTCGCTGGCGGAACAGGACGCCGGCGTCTGTGCCTTCTACGTGCTCGTGGACGAGGACGGCTCGGTTCTGGGCCGATTCAACCTGTACGACCTCGCTGACGGCACGGCCCGGCTCGGCTATCGCGTCGCGCAACACGTCGCCGGCCGCGGCGTGGCGACCACGGCCGTCCAGGAACTGTGCTGGCTCGCTGCGGCGCGGCACGGGCTACACACCCTGCTGGCGGCCGTGTCCGACGAAAACGCCGCATCCCGGAAAGTGCTGACCAAGGCCGGGTTCGTCTCGGTAGGTCCGGCCGACCCGGCCGAACTCGGCGGCAAGCACGGCGCCCGGTACCAGCGCGACCTGGCAGTGCAGCCATGAATGGACTCCTACCTCGCCGAGGATCAGGTCGCCGCTCAGCAGGTCTTGAACCACCAGTGCCGTCATCCCGCACTGCTGCCGAGCCGGGTTCTCTGCCCGCCAGTCCTCGCGGCTGTCCGGATAGCAGGTGTCAGGTCCCCACGCCGCACGCACTATCAGCCGCTCGGCGCCCCGCTTCAGATCTGGCCGTGCAGCATCCGCAGCAGCCGGTCGAGGACGCGTCCGCTACTGGCGCGAAGCCCGTCGTGCTC
>JBOHCW010000139.1:0-9927 GCA_050725375.1 Actinocrinis sp.
TTCGCTCCTCGGCGGCTGATCAGTGCTTGAGTTCGGCCGCGAGGTCCAACGCGGCGCGCGCCATCGCCGCCGTCGCGTCCACGTCCGTCATCAGCAGCGGCACGGCGCGGCACGCGATCCCGGCCTCCTCGACCTGCGCGACCTGCGCCGCGTCGCCCTCGTCGATCAGCCAGCCGTCCAGTAGGTCCGAGCCGTAGTATCCGGCTACGGCCGCGGCGCCGGTCTGCACGCCGACCGCAGCCAGCACCTTGTCGGCCATTCCGCGCACCGGGGCCGATCCGATGATCGGAGAAAGGCCCACGATCGGCGCACTCGTGGCGACCAGCGCGGCCCGGATGCCCGGCACCGCCAGGACCGCGCCGATCGACACCACCGGGTTGGACGGCGGGAACAGGACCACGTCGGCCTCGGCGATCGCTTCCAGCACTCCGGGCGCCGCCTTCGCCTGCTCCGCGCCGACGAACACGATCTCCTCGGCCTTCGGCGCGTGCATCCGTACCCAGTACTCCTGGAAGTGCACGGCGCGCCGCTTGCCGTCTTCGTCCACGACGACCACATGCGTCTCGGCACGGTCGTCCGTCGCGGGCAGCAGTCGCACGCCGGGCTTCCAGCGTGTGCACAACGCCTCGGTGACCGCCGAGAGCGGATATCCGGCGTCGAGCATCTGAGTGCGCACCAGGTGCGTCGCGAGGTCGCGGTCGCCGAGGGTGAACCAGTCGGGACCGACGCCGTACTCGGCCAGTTCGCCGGCCACCGAGAAGGTCTCGTCCGCGCGGCCCCAGCCCTGGTCGGGGTGGATGCCGCCGCCGAGCGTGTACATCACCGTGTCGAGGTCCGGGCACACCCGCAGCCCGTGCAGCGTGATGTCGTCCCCGACGTTGCCGACGACCGTGACCTGCGCGTCCGGCTGCGCCGCGAGCAGCCCGCGCAGGAACCGGGCACCGCCGACCCCGCCGGCCAAAGCTGTGATCCGCATGGAGCGAGCCTATCCGCCCTTAAAACCAAGCAGGACGCCCACTCAGAACAGTACCTCGACGGCGAGCGCGCCGCCGCCGTCCAGGTCCGCGAGGGTCAACTCGCGGCCGGCCGGCAGCAATCGCACCACGCCCGGCCGCAGCGGGCGACTTATCGTGCAGCGCTGCGTCAACGCGCCGCGCACGACGCTCACGGCGCGCGGCACGCTCGCCGGTGTCAGGTGAAGCACGCCGTTCTTACCGACGTGATGAATGAATCCCTTGGCACCTAGGGGAATCCGCGGCGGTATACGCAACGTGGGCGACCTAAGATCCATCGCTGCGAACGTCGCATAGCCCAGCGCCGCGTCGCTCAACATCGCGGCCGTGGGCTCGGCGGTGCGGGTGCGCGCGGCGAGCAGTTGCGGGTGGATCGGCGAGCCGCCGATCAGCATTTCGAGGTCTGGCGGCATCACGGTGAGCGTGGGCGCGGGTGCGAGCGTGGCCGTGGGAGACATGCGGAGAGGTTCCTGTCCTGTGGCGCGGCCCTGAGAGGGCGGGACCGGTCTGCCAGGTCTGATTCGTCAGGGAAGCGGCCCGGGAGAAATCACCGGGTTGGACGGCGGCTGTCGGCGCCGAACCGGCGCGCAACCGAACGTTAGCTACAGCGGCAGTGACGCGAGCCGCGACAACAGAGACGGCCGCAACACGAACAAGAACAGGAACAAGAGCCGGATTGCGTGCCGGGAACGCGGTGCGACCCGGCGGAGAAACCGCCTGAAATCGTCCGCGAAGCGATAAACCCGGTACGCGCCGTCATGGTGGCGAAAGGTTACCGCACAAAGCTTCACTGCGACTCTGCGAACGGGCAATTCCCCCGATCGGGCCTGAGCGTTGTGAGGTGACAGTGTCGACGAACACTCCGAGATGGTCATCAGCTCACCAGGCGATTCACCCACTCGTGTGATAACTGGTGCCCAAAAGGGCAAAGTTGCATCGTCGCCGACGCGCGCCCCCGGCGATCCCGCCTCGCCGAAGCATCGCACGTCGTGAGCGTCACGGCGCTGACAGCGCCGATCGTCGAACGCTGCTCTCTCTGAGTGAATCAGCGCACCGCTAGCAGATCACGGCTTGACGGGCCGGGAATGACGCGCGTGTAATTTCAAGCATGTCGCCCGGTTCCTGACGAGAAGTCAGTGATCTTTGAGTCACCGATCTTCGCGGGATCCCGGCCGGCCGAGTGCGGACGACGGCCGGAGGGCAGCACCACCGGGCCGACGCCGCGCCGACAGTAGAGACGGGAGACGTACCGATGACCGAGGTCTTCCCGCTGCTCGGTGGCTTCGACGAGGAGCTGACCTGGCAGGAGCGGGCGCTGTGCGCGCAGACCGACCCGGAGTCCTTCTTCCCGGAGAAGGGCGGCTCGACCCGCGAGGCCAAGCGGGTGTGTCTGGTTTGCGAGGTGAAGGCCGAGTGCCTGGAATACGCGCTCAACCACGACGAGCGTTTCGGCATCTGGGGCGGCCTGTCCGAACGCGAGCGGCGCAAGTTGAAGCGCAAGGTCGCCTGATCACGGTACGTGCGCACGGTGTGCGCGTATAGGGCGGCCTACTCACCGTCACTGCTGACTCTCTGTCAACGGCCGACGACGACTCTCGCCAGCGTGACCCCTGATCACGGTCCATGTAGCGCATTGTGGTGTGCACGGTCGGCGCACCGTGAACTACACCGTGTACTTCACTGTGCACCTCACTGTGCACCTCACTGTGCACCTCACTGTGCATCTCACTGTGCACGCCAATCCCTTACACTGCTGGGAAAACGGACAAACCGGGACGACTTCTCGGGAACCTGCCCGACTGTCATTCGCGTCGCGTAGGGTGGGGCAACCGTGCCGCCGCCGGTGTGCCGTCGGAAACCGACGGTGCAGGGCTGCCCGGCACGCCAGAGAACCGCCCCTGCCGTCGAGATCCGGGTCGTCGTATCGTATGTCAATGTACGCACAACCGGCGCGCTCGCAGGCGCCCGGCGTCGACCCGCGCGCCGCGGGTGCCAACCCGCACGAGGCGCTGCGCCACCACATCGTCACCGCCGTCCTGGTCAGCCACGACGGCGCGCGCTGGCTCGCGCCCGTCCTGGAGTCGCTGCTGACCCAGCAGCGGCCGGTCCAGCGGATCATCGCCGTGGACACCGGTTCGCGCGACGACTCGGTGCGCCTGCTGGAGGCGGCACTCGGCAAGGACGAGGTGCTGCACCGCAAGCGCTCCACCGGTTACGGCCAGGCCGTCGCGTTCGGCCTGAAGTCCTCGCCGCCGGTCGGCTACGACGAGTTCGGCTACGACAGCCCGCTGGCCCCGGTCGAGTGGATCTGGCTGCTGCACGACGACTCCGCCCCCGCCCCGGACGCCCTCGGCCAGCTGCTGCTGACCGCTGAGGACGAGCCCGACGCGGCGGTGCTCGGCCCCAAGATCCGCGGCTGGTACGACCGCAAGCAGTTGCTGGAGGTCGGCGCCACCGTCGCGGCCAACGGCCGGCGCTGGACCGGCCTGGAGCGCAACGAGCACGACCAGGGCCAGCACGACGAGATCCGGCCGGTGCTCTCGGTCAGCTCCGCGGGCATGCTGGTGCGCCGCGAGGTGTGGGACCGGCTGCGCGGCTTCGACCGCGGCATCTCACTGTTCCGCGACGACCTGGACTTCTGCTGGCGGGTCAACAGCGCCGGCTACAAGGTCGTGGTCGCACCCGACGCGATCATTCACCACGCCGAGGCCGCCGCCCGCGAGCGCCGCCGCATCACCGCCGGTCCGAACCGCCCGCACCTGCTCGACCGCGGCCACGCGCTGTACACCGTCGCGGTCAACCGCAAGTCCGGCTTCTGGCCGGCGCTGTGGCTGCGGCTGGTGCTCGGCTCGTTCTTCCGCGCGCTCGGCTTCGTGATCGCCAAGCAGCCCGGAACCGCGTCCGACGAGCTGTTCGCCATGCTCGGCTTCGCCGCGCGGCCCGACCGCGTGCTGCGCGGCAGATCCACGCGCCGCAAAGAGCGCACGGTCGACCCGGAGCTGATCGAGCAGTTCTTCCCGCCGCGCGGCGCCATCGCGCGCTCGGCGTTCGACACGATCTGGAGCCAGCTGCGCGGCGACCGCGCGCAGTCCGACGACAACTCCCGGCACCGCTCGGTGGAGACCGGTCCGGTCTCCGAAGAGGCCGAGGTGCTGGAGACGGACTCGACCGCGCTGCTCAGGCGGCTGATCCGCAACCCGATCATCGCGGTCGGCGGCGGGCTGCTGCTGATCTCGCTGATCGCGGCGCGCTCACTGCTGGTCGGCGGCAGCCTGTCCGGCGGCGCGCTGCTGCCGACGCCGGGCGGTTCGTCCGACCTGTGGTCCACCTATTTCGCGGGCTGGCACGGCGTCGGCCTGGGCTCGACCTCGTCGGCCCCGCCGTACCTGGCCGTCGTCGCGATCCTCGCGACCGTGCTGTTCGGCAAGGCCAGCTGGGCGGTCTCCGTCCTGCTGATCGGATCCGTGCCCTTTGCCGGCCTGAGCGCGTCCTACGCCTTCCGCCGCATCACCAGTTCCGGTCCGCTGCGCATCTGGGCCGGTTACGCGTACGCGCTGCTCGCCGTCGGCACCGGGGCGATCGCGGCCGGCCGCCTCGGCACCGCGGTCGCCGTCGCCGTGCTGCCGCTCGTGGTCACCACGGCGACCCAGGCGATCGGCGGGCCCGGCCGCAGCGGCTCGACCCGCTCCGCGTGGACCTGCGCCTTCATGCTCACCCTCGCGACCGCGTTCGCCCCGGTCATGTGGGTGCTCGCGCTCGTCTTCGGCGCGCTGTCGGTGCTCACGGTCGCCTGGCGCGCGCGCTCGAACATCGCCGTCACCGGCATCCGCATGGCGATCGTGCTCGGCATGCCGCTGGCCGTGCTGGTGCCCTGGTCGCTGTCGCTGTTGCGGCACCCGACCGAGTTCTTCCTGGAGGTCGGCCTTCCGGGCGTGAACCTGACCCGGCCCGCGCCCACCCCGATCGGCCTGCTGCTGGGCGACCCCGGCGGACCAGGCACGTACCCGTCGTGGTTCGGTGTCGGCCTGCTGCTGGCGGCGCTCGCGGCGCTGCTGCGCGGCACCCGGCGCCGGGTGGTGGTCTCCGCCTGGTCACTGGCCCTGGTCGGCTTCGGCTCGGCGGTCGTGATCGCCGGGCTCAAGGTCACCGCGCCCGGCGCGGACCAGAGCGTCGTGCCGTGGCCCGGCGTGTCCACCGCGATGCTCGGCCTCGGCCTGATCATCGCGACCGTGGTCGGCGCCGAGGGCGCCCGCGAGCGGATCGCCACCGCCGAGTTCGGCTGGCGCCAGCCGCTGACCGTGCTGGTCACCAGCGCGGCCGTGCTCGCCCCGGCCGCCGCCGGCACCTGGTGGCTGGTGCGCGGCGCGGACCACCCGGTCTCGCGGGTCTCGGCCCAGGTCCTGCCGCCGTACGTGGCGGCCGAGGCCGAGACCGCCGGCCGTCCGCGCACCCTGGTGCTGACCGGCGGTGAGAACGGCGCGGTCGGCTTCGGCGTGGTACGCGACGCGGGACCGACCCTCGGCGCCGGCGACATCCGCGTGTCCGCCGCGCAGACGCGGCAAATGGACGCCCTCGTCGGCGATCTACTCTCCGGCAACGGCGGTAACGTCGCGCAGCAGCTCGCCCTGTTCGACATCGGCTATGTACTGGTCGACCCGACCGCGCCGGACTCCGTGTCGCGGTCGCTCACGGGCGTCGCCGGCTTGACTCAGCGCTCGGCCGCGCAGGGCGGCGGCGCGCAATTCGGCCTCTGGTCGGTTAACGGCAATGTCGGACGCGTAATGGTCGAGGACCAGAAGGGCAACTCGCTTCCGGTCGTGTATCAGTGCGGTACTACGCCGGCGGTGCCCAAGGGCAGCACGCAGGTGTGTGCGCAGGATACGAATGCCACGATCACGGTCCCGGCCGGGCCGTCCGGCCGTTCACTGGTGCTGCTCGAGCAGTCGCTGTCCGGCTGGTCTGCCACGTCGAACGGCCAGAAGCTCTCCGAGACGACGTCGGCCGGCGCCCAGATAGGCGGCGGCGTCAACCCGCAGGTCTGGCAACTGCCGACCGACGGCGGCACGGTCGCGATCGGCTACCACTCGCTCAACCGCGTACTCTGGCTGACCCTCGGCGGGTTCGCGGCCGCCGCCGCGGCCATCATGGCGCTGCCGTTCGGCCGCCGCCCCGACGACGAGATCGAGGGCGAGGAGGCCGCCGAGCTCGACGCGGCGAACCGCGCTGCGAGCCCGCGCGACCAGGAGCGCCAGCTGGCCGCCGCCACGGCGGCCGCCGAGGAGCTGCGTGCCGAACCCGAGCCTCAGGCGCAGCCGGACGCGTACCCGCAGCCCGATGAGCACCCCGAGACCGAGCACAATCGCGAGCCGTATCCGGTCGCCGCCGATACCGGCACGTACGAGGCTGCGGCAGGCTACGAATCAGCAGAGTATGAATCAACAGAGTACGAAGCCGCGGGATACGAAACGGCGCAAGGGCATGACGCGGCGCGGTACGAAGAGGCGCGTGGTTACGAGTCGGCGGTCCAGCAACAGCAGCCTGACGTGCAGCACGCCGCGTACGACAGCGGCGCGTACGAGGCAGCCGGTTACGAGCCAGGTGCCTACGAGTCGGGCACCTACAACACCGGTGCCTATCAGACTGATGCGTATCAGACCGGTGAGTACCAGGCGACCGATCCGTCATACGAGCAGTACCCGATGGCGAACAACGGCCAGTACGCCGAGGACCCTTACGCGGGTCAGCAGCAGGGTTCGTACGAGCAGGCGCCTTATCAGCAGCCAGATCAGCAAGGCTACGAACAGGGCGGCTACGCGCAGCCCGTTGCCGGTTATGAGAACGCTGAGTACAACAGCGCTGGCTACGAGGGCCAGGGCTACACCGGCGCCGGCTATGACAATGCCGGTTACGGCAACGCCGGTTACGACAGCGGCGTATACCAAGGCCAGCAGCAACCCGCGGCGTACGGTGACGCCCAGTATGGCCAGCCTGCCCAGTATGAGCAGACACAGCATGAGCAAGCACAGCATGAGCAAGCACAGTACGAGCAGACACAGTACGGGCAGGCTCAGTACGAACAGGCGCCGTATGAGCAGGGTGCCTATGGCCAGTACGGCGATGAGTACGCGAGCTCGTCCGGCTATCAGCAGCCGTACGGCGTGCCCGAGCCGCGCCAGTCGGACGACCCGGCGCAGCACCAGCCGCCCCAGCCGCCATACGGGCACGAGTACGACTCCGAGGCCTACGGCCACGGCGAGCAGGACGGACGGACCCGGTGAGCATGACCGACGAGCCCATGGACCCGCGGGACCCCCGGAACACGGACCGCAACACGGACCGGAACATGGATTGGGGCACCGACACGGGCGCCGGTCCGGACCCGCGGCTGTATGCCGAGTACGCCCCCGAGCCGGGTGGGCGACCGGAACAGCGCGCCGAGCCCACAGCCACGGCGCGTGAAAGCCTCAGCCGGGCGCGCCTGCCCAGGCCGGCCGTCAAGCGTGCGCCGGCCCCTGCACAGGGCGGCGCGGGCGGCGGGCGGCGCATCCAGGTCGCCGTCGGCGTCATCGCAGTCATCTGCGCCGCGGTCGCGTACGGCTACGGCGTCAAGCCCGCGGCCGCCACATCGCGGAGTGCCGCGGCGTCGAAAGCGACTGCGGTCCAGAGCGCGACGCTCGTCTGTTCCGAGGTCGTCGGCGTGTCCGACGCGTCCATCAACGCGATCACCCCGGCGACCGACGCGGGCGGCAAGCCGGCGGCCGGCGACCAGGCGATCCTGACCGCCCTCCACGCCAAGGCGCCGATCGCCACGATCAAGCAGGTCGGGACACTGTCGGCGCACAGCGGCCTGTCCGGTGACACCGCCGACCTGAATCAGGACTCGATCCCGGTCGTCGGCCGGGCCGCCGGCGCCCTCGCGCCCGGCTTCACCATGACCGACACGCTGTCCAACGGTTCGAGCAACGCGACCCACGGCCTGGCCTCCACGCCGTGCACGGTCCCCGGCACGGACTTCTGGTACCTCGGCGCCGATCCCGGCAACAAGGCGGTCGCGAAGATCGCCATCGCCAACACGGACCAGCTCACCGCTCAGGTCAACGCGACCGCTTACACCGCGCAGGGCGTGGTGACTGGCAACGCGGCGCAGATCGGCTCCGGCCTGCTCGTGCCCGCCGGCGACCATCGCGACCCGATCGACCTCAGCGCGTTCAGCGGCAGCGGCGACCCGATCGCGGTCCACCTGGTCGCCACCGCGGGCCGGATCAGCCCCGCGCTACTCGACTCGGACGCCGGCTCCGGCCGCGACTTCATCCAGGCCCAGACGCCGCAGGCGCACGTGGTCCTGCCCGGCGTGCCGGCGATGACCGGCACAGGCAGCGCGCTCAAGCTCCAGCTCGTGCTGTTCGCGCCGAACGCCGACACCGACGTGACCCTGCACTGGATCGGCGCCAACAAGATCAGCCCGACCGTCACGGTGCCGCACCTGACGGCCGGCAAGGTCCAGCAGGTCGACATCTCGAACATCCCGGCCGCCGGCGAGGCCGGCGCGCTGCAGATCGACAGCGCCAACGACGTGCCGATCCTGGCCGAGATCAAGGTCACCGGCGTCGGCGGGCTCGACACCGCCTACCTCGGCCCGGTCCAGCCGCTGGCCGGCGAGGCGGTCGTGGCGGACAACAACTCCGGCTCCGCGGTCGAGCTGACCAACAACGCGGGCAAGGACGCCCAGGTCAAGGTCACCGTCGAGGGTACGGGAGCACCAGCGTCGCAGACCGTCACCGTGCCCGCGTCGAGCACCAAGGCGGTCACGCTCCAGGCCCCCAAGGGCGCCTCGACCTTCGCCGTCACGGTCACGCCGCTCGGCGGCGCGGACCAGGTCTACGCCGCGCGGGTGATGACCCAGAACGGCGGCCTGCTCACCGTCCAGCCGATGTTCACCGCGCTGGAGACCGTGCAGATCCCGGCGGTGCGCTCCGACCTGTCCGGCATCGTGCCGCAGCCCTGACCGGCCGCGGCGCCGGTCTCTCAGGTCGATGACCTCTACTCGGGGTCGATGACCTCGGGGTCCAGCCCCAACAGGTCCGCGACCTGCTCGACCACGATCTCGTGCACCAGCAGCCCGAGCTCCGCGCGCGCAGCCGCGCGCACCTCGAGCGGACGGCGGTAGACCACGATCCGGGCCGGTTCCCCGCGCTCGGCGGGCACCACCCGGCCCAGCGGCACCGGCTCGTCCGACCACAGCTCGGCGCCGGGCGGCGGCACCTCCTCGACCGCGAACTCGACCCCGGACAGCTGCGGCCACCTGCGCTCCAGCCGTTCGACCGCGTCCAGCACCAGCTCGTCGAACTGTTCGGCCCTGGTCAGGCTGAGCGGGATCTCCGGCGGGGCCAGCGGCCCGCGCAGGCCCCGCCCGCGCCGGTCCCTGCCTCGACGGCGGCTCGGCCTGGGCGGCCGGCCCGAACGCGGCTCCGCAGAACTTTGCACGGTATTGAGGGTAGCCCGTGCAGTGCTCCGCGCGGGAGTGTGTGCCGTCCATGCAGAAGCGTGCGCGGCAGGTCTGTCCCGCTCCGAGGTCTCGCGAGCGGCGCATACATACGGTCGCGCACGGCACGTACGTACTGTCCGGCGATTTCCCGCGCGCCCCCGCGCACCCACGAGATTGCGTGGCGTATGGCAGCCTCGGGCGTCACAGCAATACACTCGCGCATGTGAGCCCTGTCCGTCGCTGTTCGCGCACCGCCTGTGGCCGCCAAGCCGTGGCGACGTTGACGTATGTCTACGCGGACTCGACAGCGGTCCTCGGACCATTGGCCACCTATCACGAGCCACACTGCTACGACCTGTGCTTCGAACACTCCGAGCGGCTCACCGCCCCGCGCGGCTGGCAGGTCGTGCGCCTCTCGCCGCCGGAGAC
>JBOHCW010000140.1:0-9307 GCA_050725375.1 Actinocrinis sp.
CCGGGCGGTTCACCCGGCCGACCGAGGTCGCAGACCTCGTACTCTTCCTCGCCAGCCACCGGTCGGCCAACGTCACCGGAGCCGACTTCCTCATCGACGGCGGCATGATCGACGCCCTCTGACCGCGATCGCGGCCACGAAGCACACCACGTCCACGAGAACGAGTAAGAGGTCTGGCTCGTCCTCGACGGCGAGGTGGTGTTCTTCGTCGGGGACAAGCGCCACGACCTGGTTCCCGGCCAGGTCGGGTGCGGCCGCCCGCTCTGTGAAACCGACCGTCTCGACCTGGGGAGAAACCGACATGACCGACACCGAGCCCGTCAAGCCACACAGGGCACTGCGACGGTACAAGAGCTTTGCGACACTAGCGCTGGTCGCCGCGGCGTTGCTGGCGGCTCCCGCCTTCTCCGCGGCCGCGTCGAGCGGTACCGCGCCGGTCGCCCACGTAACGGCCAAGGCGAAGCCGACCGTCGTCCTGGTGCACGGCGCGTTCGCCGATTCGTCGAGCTGGGACGGCGTGGTCACGAAGCTGGAGCGGGAGGGTTACCCGGTGATCGGCGTGGCCAATCCGCTACGCGACCTGGCCGGCGACTCCGCCTACCTGTCCAGCGTCCTGGACACCATCCCCGGACCGGTCGTCCTGGTCGGGCACTCGTACGGCGGCGCCGTCATCACCGACGCCGCCACCGGCCACGCCAACGTCAAGGCCCTCGTCTACGTCGCCGCCTTCGCCCCCGACCAGGGCGAGTCCTCGCTGGCGATCCTGGACCGCTATCCGGGCAGCCAGCTGCCGCCGGCCCTGGTGGTCCGGCCGTTCCCCGGCGGCCAGGACGCCTACATCAGCCAGGCCGCCTTCGAAGGCGTCTTCGCCGCGGACGTGCCGGCCCGTCAGGCGCGCCTGATGGCGGCGGAGCAGCGCCCGGTCGCGGTGGCGGCGCTCGCCGAGCCGAGCAGCGCGCCCGCCTGGAAGACCATCCCGTCGTGGTTCCTGGTCGCCGGCGCCGACCACGCCATCCCGCCGGCCGCGGAGCAGGCCATGGCGCAGCGCGCCCACGCCCACACCGTCGTGGTCCCCAACGCCTCGCACGCCGTGCTGGTCTCACACCCGGAGGCGACCGCGGACCTCATCGAGGAGGCCGCGCAGGCAACCGGCTGATTCGCAACTGCCTGATTCAGCCGTCACCGGCGGCGATGCGGTGGGGCCACGCGGGTGAGCGCGGCCCCACCGTTCACGCGATCTTCCCCTCACAAGCCTCACGCGGCGCAGTACGTTTGCCTTCCGAGCACACCGGCCCGACAGGACCGGCCAAAGGGGGGCACGTGGAGTTCATCGGTCGGGGCGAACAGCTCGGACTGCTGCGCCGCATGTTGGCCGAAACCGGGACCCGCGGGCGCACGGTGCTGGTCAGCGGCGCACCGGGTATCGGCAAGTCCGCGCTGCTGGCCGAAGCCTGCGCCGCCGCCGAGAACCTGGGATTTCGGGTACTTCGGGCCGTCGGTGTCGAAGCCGAGAGCGACATCCCGTACGCCGGACTTCAGCAGCTCTTGCGGCCGCTGAACGCGGGGATGGCCGATCTGGCCGCGCCGCAGCGCTCGGCCTTGCAGTCCGCCCTGGGCCAGGGCGAGGCCGAGGTGCCGGACGTCTTCCTCGTCGGCCTGGCGACCCTCGACCTCGTCGCCGACGCCGCGGCCGTCACGCCGGTCCTCGTGCTGGTCGACGATGTGCAGTGGCTCGATGACGTGACCGTCAGCACCCTGGCCTTCATGGCGCGACGCGTGGCCGCCGAGCCGGTGGTGATCGTGGGCGCCGCGCGGGACGGCTACCGGTCGCGGCTGAATCCCGACGAACTCACCACGCTGGCCCTCGACCCGCTGTCGCACGACGAGGCAGCCGAGCTGCTCACCGGCGCGGCCCCGGACCTTTCGCCCGCTGCGCGCGTACGTCTGCTCACCGAGGCGGCGGGCAATCCCCTGGCCTTGACCGAGCTGCCGCGCACCGTCGGCTCGTCCGCCGACCCGCACGACTCTCTCCTGCCGCTCACCGAGCGACTTGAGCGCGCGTTCACCGACCGGCTCAGGACCCTGCCGAAGGCCACCGAAGCCCTGCTCCAGGTCGCAGCCCTCGACGACGGGTCGTCCCTCCCGGAGATCTTCGGCGCGACGCTGCTGCTCACCGGAGCCGTCAGCGCGAGCGCCGACCTCGAACCGGCGGTCCGCGCCCAGCTGGTCACCGTCGCCGGCTCCGAGCTGCGCTTCGGGCATCCGCTGATGCGCTCGGCGATCCAGCAGTCCATGCCCATCGCGCAGCGCCAGACCGTGCACGCCGCGCTCGCGCAGGTGTTGGACGGCCAGCCGGACCGCCGGGTGCGGCACCTGGCCGCCGCGATGGCGGCTCCGGACGAACAGGTCGCCGCCGCCTTGCAGGACGCCGCCGATCGCGCGGCGCGGCGCGGCGGGGTTTCCGCCGCGGTATCCGCCCTCGAACAAGCCGCCGCGCTCAGCGAGGACCCCGAGCGCCGGGCCGAGCGGCTGCTGCGCGCCGCCGACCTCGCGGCGGAACTGGGCAGGCCGCAGACCGTGAACCGGCTGCTGGACCAGGCCTCGACCGGCCCGCTCTCGCCACGGCAGCACGCGATCGTGGTCTGGCTGCGAGACAGCTTCGACGAGGGACTTCACGGGCACGCGTCCGGCGCGGCGCCGCTGACGGCGCTCGCGCTGGACGTGGCCGTGGACGATCCCGCGCTGGCGCTGCGGATCCTGTGGAGCGCGGCGCAGTCGTGTTTCTGGTCCGACCCGGGCCCGGACGGCGCCGGAAAGGTGCTCGAAGCGGTCGAACGGATGGGCCTGGACGCCCTCGATCCGTGGCGCCTGGCCATCTGCGCCTACGCCGCGCCGGTCGAGCGCGGCGCGTTCGTTCTGGAACAGGCGCGCCGCGTGGCGCCGAGGGAGGGCGACGACGGCCGCGCCTACCGGATGCTCAGCACCGCGATGCTGCTCGCCGGCGGGTTCGATCTCGCGCGCGCCTTCTCGGCGGCCGGCAGCGCGCAGCTGCGAGCACAGGGCCGGCTCGGATTGCTGGCCCGCACGGTCGGCGCGGACGCGTGGAGCGCGATCGTGATCGGGGACCTGGGCGCGGCGATCTCGGCGACGGAGGAGTCGCGGCGGCTCGCGCGCGAGACGGCGCAGACGATGATGTACGCGCTGATGACGGCGACCGCGGCGAAGCTCGCGGCGTTGCGCGGCGAGGCGGAGGAGTCCCTGCGTCTGGCCGAGGAGGCCGAGCGGATCGGCCTGCCGGTCGGCGCGCGGCCGGTGCTCGCGACCGCCATCGCGGCGCGCGGCCTGGCCGCGCTCGGGGCCGGCAGATTCGAGGAGGCGTTCGGCCACCTGCGCAGGCTGCACGATCCGGCGGATCCGGCCTACCAGGCCGCGCTGCGGCTCACCACCCTGGGCGACCTCGTCGACGCGGCGACACACTGCGGCCGCTCCGCCGCCGCCTCGCCGATCGTGGCGCAGCTGGAGGAGGTGGCGGCGCTCACCCCGGCGCCGGTGCTGCACGCCGATCTGCGCCTGGCCCGCGCGCTGCTGGCCGGCGACGAGGACGCCGGGGAACTGTTCGAGGCCGCCCTGCGGGCCGATCTCACCGCGTGGCCGCTGACCAGGGCCCGGACCCACCTGGCCTACGGCGAGTGGCTGCGGCGCCGGCGTCGCAGCGTCGACTCCCGGGACCACCTGCGCGCCGCCCGCGACATGTTCGACGCGCTCGGCGCCATCCCCTGGGGCGAGAAGGCCCGGCGCGAACTGCGCGCGGCCGGCGAGACCAGCCGGCGCCGCGACCCGGACGCCCGCGACCAGCTGACGCCGCACGAGCTGCAGATCGTCCAGCTGGCGGCCGAAGGCCTCACCAACCGCGAGATCGGACAGAGGCTGTACCTGTCGCACCGCACCGTCAGCTCGCACCTGCACCGCGTCTTCCCCAAACTCGGCGTCGTCTCGCGTGCCGAGCTGCGAACCGTCGTCGGCGCCCTGCGATGAACACTGTAGTTGTGGATGAACACTGTGTTGTGAATGAACACTGTGTCGTGGATGAACACCACAGGTGGATGAACACCGCCATGTGACGGTCGAACCACCGTCATCTGACGCTCGCTCCCGCCGCCGCGCCGCACGTAGCGTTTCCAGCGTCGCAGCGTTACGAGGGGGCGGATCCCATGGCGTGGCAGCGTGCCCAACCCACTTCCGCACGACCGATGTTCGGGCGGCTCACCGAACGCGAGGCGATCGCACAGCTGCTGGACGCGGTACGCGAAGGTCTCAGCGGGGTCGTGGTCCTGACCGGCGAGCCGGGGGTCGGCAAGACCCGGCTGCTGGAGCACGCGGCCGACGAGGCCGACGAGGCCGGCGACCTCTCGATCGTCCGGCTGGTCGGCATCGAGTCCGAGACCCGGCTGGCCTACGGAGCGCTCCATCGCCTCCTTCGGCCGTTCCTGGCGAGGTTCGGCACACTGCCGCCGCATCAGCGCGACGCGCTGAACGCCGCCTTCGGCATGACCGACGCCGGACCCTCCGACCGCTATCTGGTCGGGCTCGCGGCGCTGACCCTGCTCGCCGACATCGCCTCCGACCAGCCGATGCTGTGCCTGATCGACGACGTGCACTGGCTGGACCGTGAATCGGCCGAAACACTCGCGTTCGTCGCCCGCCGACTGCACGCGGACGCGCTGGGCCTGGTCTTCGCCGCCCGCGACGGCTCCGCACAGCTCGGTCCGCTCGAAGCCCTCAGGACCGTGCCGCTCGAAGGACTGTCCCCCGAAGAAGCAGGGGCCTTATTCGCCTCCGCCGTCGACGGGCATCTGGACCAGGCGGTCACGAACCTGATCGTCGCCGGGACCGGCGGCAATCCGCTGGCCCTGTTGGAGCTCGCCGCGCAGCTGGGCACGGAGCAACTGGCCGGCGTCGCCCCGCTCCCCGAACCGCTGCCCGTGAACTCGATGCTCGAACAGCACTTCCAGCGGTCGATCGCGGCGCTGCCCGATGACACGCGCAGCCTCCTGCTGCTGGTGGCCGCGACCCCCACCGACGACCGGGCGACGCTTTGGCGTGCGGCGGGCGCCCTCGGACTGTCGATCAGGGCTGCCCGGCCCGCCGTGGCCGCGGGCATCCTGGACCGCGCCACGGCCGTCGAGTTCCGGCACCCGTTGATCCGCTCCGCCGTCTACTCCGCCGCCTCGGCCGCGGAACGGCGGCGGATACACGCCGTACTCGCGACCACGAGCGCGCCCGACCGGCGAGCCTGGCACCTGGCGGAATCGACCGACGGCGCGGACGACGACGTGGCCGCTCAGTTGGAAGCCGCCTCGGAACGGGCCCAATCCCGCGGCGGGTACTCCGAACAGGCGCTGTTCCTCTCCCGGGCCGCCGAGCTCACCACCGACCCGGCGAGGCGCGCCGAACGCCACCTGGGTGCGGCGGCGGCCAACCTCACGTCCGGCGACTGGGCCGCGGCGCAGACCCTGCTCGATCTCGCGACACCGGATCTGCTCGGCTCGGCTCGCGCCCGGGCGACGCGCATCCGGGCATCCGTGGAGATGCTCCACATTCGGGTCGCTTCAGTGCCGGCGATGCTGTTGGACGCGGTGGCCGAACTGGGCGCCACCGATCCCACGATGAGCTGGGAGCTGCTGTACGAGGCGACCCACGCCGCGCTGGCCGGCGGAAACCGCCTGATCGGCACGACGCTCGAGCACGTCGCCAAGGTGACCGCCGACGCCTGGCGCGATCCGGCGCCGCCGCCCTGGAGTGCGGATCTGCTGATGGAAGGGCTGGCGCGCGAGGTCGCCTACGGTTACCCGCAGGGCGTCCCGGTCATCCGCGAGGCGTTGCGGCGGCTGCGCGATTCGGCGGAACTCAGGGAACTGAACAGCCCGCTCAGCGTGATCGTGGCCATCGCGGCCGACGAACTGTGGGACATCGAGGCCAAGCGCGAGATCGTCGGGCGGCTCGCGGCCGTCGACCGCAGCCGAGGCGCACTCTACGGGCTCACCCTCGCGTTGATCGCCCTGGCGACCACCGAGATCTCGCAGGGCCGGTTCGCGGTGGCCGAGGCGTACTGCGCGGAGGCGGACGACTACTCCGCCGCGACCGGCTTCGAGGGCGGCGGGGATATCAACAGGGCACTGCTGTACGCCTGGACCGGCAAGGAGCGCGAACTGCGCGCCGCGACCCGGATGATGGGCGAGCTGGCCGAAACCCGGGGGCTGGGATCCCTGAACAGGCTCGCCGCCCACGCGCTGGGCATCTTCGAGATCGGCCGCGGCCGCCACCGGGAGGCGCTGGGCCACCTGCTGCCCTCGTTCGTCGAGGACACTCTCCCGATCGGCAACCTCATGCTGCCCCTCACCGTCGAGGCCGGCATTCGAGCCGGTGATCGGCCCGCGGCCGTAGCGGCCCTGGAACGCATCGAGGAGCGCGCACCGCTGGCGGGAACGCCGTGGGCGCTGGGGTCGCTGGCCCGATGCCGAGCCCTCGCCTCCGAAGGCGATGACGCCGAGGCGCTGTACCGGGAGTCCATCGACCTGCTCGCGAACGCCCCCGTGGCGGTGGAGCTGGCCTGGTCGCGCCTGCTGTTCGGCGAGTGGCTGCGCCGCCGCAAGCGCCGCTCCGACGCGAGAATGCAACTGCGCGCCGCCTACGAGTCCTTCGAATCCTGGGGCGCGGCGCCCTTCGCCGAGCGAGCACGCGTCGAACTGCTCGCCACCGGCGAGCGGGCACGCAAGCGCGACGTCGAGACGAGGTTCGACCTCACCCCCCAGGAACAGCGGGTGGCATCCCTGGCCGCCTCGGGCCTGACCAACCCGGAGATCGCGACCCGGCTGTTCGTGACGATCTCGACCGTGGAGTTCCATCTCAACAAGGTGTTCCGCAAGCTGAAAATCACCTCCCGAAGGCAGATCGCGTCCGTGCTGCTCGAGAAGGGACTCGAAGCCACGGCATGACGCCGCCAGACGCGCGCTTTCCCGGTCGCCACTGTGAAGCGGTAAAGGGTGCGCCCGGGCGAGGCACGGGAGCGCGGCTCGAAGACGAGACATCTCGCGCACTACGTAAGCCTCCTGCGACCCATTAAGGACTCTGCAACCCCGTTAAGGACTCTGTAACCCGTTGCGGGCGTAATCCTCGGGCGGCGGACGCAGCTATCTGATCGCCGAGCCTGAGGGGCAGGTGGATCAGCCTTCTGTTCTGGCTGCCCTTCGCAGCGTGATCCCGGCTCGTGCGAGCACGTTCCCGTTACGGAGTAAGGAGTTCGTCGTGGATATCCGAGGACACCGACGTCGCCGACGCGCGATCGCCGCTTCGGTCGCAGGCGTGGCGCTCGCGTCCTTCGCGACCGTCGCCGCCACGCAGGCCGCGTCCGCCAGCACGTCGAGCCCGGTGAGCACCACCACCGGGACCGGCGCCACCAGCGGCACGCTGCCGGTGGCCAAGACCATCCTGCAGAGCGCGGTCAAGATCGACCTGAAGAACGAGTATGTCCGCCTGCCGCTGCACAAGGGGGATTTCAAGGGCCAGACCGTCTGGTACATCCTGACCGAGGCCTCGGACCAGGGCGCCGCGGACGGCCTCGGGCTCAACTACGCGCCGAAGCTCGCCAACGCCGGCGTCGGCTGCGACGCGTGCGTGCAGAACGTCACCCTCACCGGCTCGGCGAGCAACGTGTTCGGCGAGGGCACGGTCGAGTTTGCCGGCATCCCGGACTTCAGCCCGACCCGCGTGCTCACCCCCGGACCGAACGTGTTCCCGCCCGCTCAGGCCACGCCCGGCGCGGTCGGTGACGCGAACTACAGCCCCTTCATCCGCATCGCGGGCTCGACGACGGTTTACAACGCTCCGATCGTCGCCGTCGGCGACGGACCGTTCGACGTCACGCACCACACCAACACCGCCGACCGCGTCCTGGCCGTCCACTCGGCCGCGCAGGACACCGGCCCGGCCCAGTTCCACGGCGCCTCGGCCGACCTGCTGCTGGTACGCGGCTTCGACTCCGGCCAGCCGATCCTTTACATCTCCACCGACGCCAGCGACGCGACCACCGCGGTACTGGAGCGCGCCACCTACGTGCCCGCGCTGAGCAAGGTCGCCTTCACCGGCGGCGACGACTTCCTGGCCAGCGCCCGCGAGCGGATCTTCCCGTTCGTCAACGGCCAGACCGGGACGGACAACCCGCAGGCCCAGGGACTGGAGCACCTGATCCTGGACGGCCACGCGAGCGATGACGCCTCGCTGAGCGACACCGCGCTGCTCTACGCGCTCAGCCACGGCGGCGACTCGCTCAACATTCAGGGCGACTTCCCGACGCTGACCCAGGACAACCGCCGCGACGCGTACAGCCCGCTGTGGGAGGCCCAGTTCGGCCAGTGGACCCCGAAGGCGATCCAGCAGGGCCTGGACACCCGTCAGACCGACGAGTTCCAGATCCTCAAGCTCGCCTCCCAGCACCCTGACCTGCTCACCGCCCCGGGCGGCGCCCCGTACGGGAGCGTCAAGGCCCTGATCGACTGCCCGGTGATCGGCTACCTGGTCAACCAGCCGAACGAAGACCTGATCCAGCCCGCACCGGGCTCACAGGTCGACTTCCCCGGATCCTACTTCCAGGGCTGACATCCGGCTTCCAGACCAGATGAAACCCCGTGTGCGGGCCGCGATCCCGGCGGCCCGCACACAGGCCCCGCGGAGACCGCGAATTCGCCGGCCGGCGGCGGGGAAGTCGTCGAGTGCGGTTTCGGACCCTCACGCAGCTATGAGCCGGTCTGTCTCGCGCCCGGCGACTTCGAGGTCGGCCGATGGGTGCGCGTCACGGCCGGCCATCTACGAGGGCGGTGGCCCGGGCCTGGGGAACGCCGAGGATGAGCAGGCTCGTGATTGTTGCCGCGCGGGCGCCGAGGGTCCCGTTTGAAAGGCCGTAGTCCGCGATGGTGAACACGGCGGCGTAGGCGACCTGGCTGAGAATCCCCGCGGGCAGGTGTCGCCCGAATTCCTCGCGGTCCTGGCCCCGTTGCACGAGGTCGGCAAGGATCTTGTCGACCGGTTCCAGGAGGGCGTGGATCTGCTCGCCGTACTCGCCGCGCCGCAGCGCCAACAGCACGCGGTAACGGCGCGCCAAGGGCCACAGGTGGGCGATGAAATCGACCCACACCGCTTCAGCTGCCCGCTGCGGGCCGTTGACCTCGGTGAACGCGGCTGTGATCTCGGCTACGGCGCGTTGCGCGAGGGTGCGTACGAGGTCGGTGCGGGTGGGGAAGTGGCCGTAGAC
>JBOHCW010000141.1:0-13126 GCA_050725375.1 Actinocrinis sp.
CCACGGGCCGCCAGAGCACCGCAGCGAATTGCATGATTCGGCAACTGATTGCGGTGAAGTTACACAGGCCAGTCACACTTCCGACGATCATCTTAATCAAGTCGTGTCTTTGCGAACTTCCGTCAACATCTTGCAGTCACTTATCGGCGTCGCTACAGTGACACCCACTCGACCGATGGGCACGGCTCCGGCTCAGGTCACAGCGGTGTTCCGAAGCTGCGCCACGGCGCGGCGCTCGCCGCCGCAGTTCGGCACGGATCGTCGTCAGGTTCCGCTCAGGGAGGACACAGATGTCCGCAAGGCACGGAAGAAAGGCCACGGCGCTCGCGTTCGCGGCCGCGGTGGCGCTCAGCGCCGCCGCCTGCTCGTCGAGCAGTGGCGGTTCGAGCGGCGGCAGCAGCGCCGACGGGTCCGCCGACGGCAAGCCGCTGGACCCCAACGCGACCGTCACCATCAGCATCGACTGCGCGCCGGCCTCGGACCAGCCCGGCCTGCAGGCGCAGTACAACGACGACCTGGCCACCTTCAAGGTGAAGTACCCGCACGTCACGGTGAACCCGCTGCCGAAGACCAAGTGCGAGGACCCGGCGCCGTTCACCGCGATGCTCAAGGGCAAGACGGAGACCAACGCCTTCTACGCCTACTTCACCGACCAGAACCAGGTGCTCAACTCCGGCCAGGCCGCGGACATCACGCAGTATGTGAACCCGCAGACGGTGCCCGGCATCAAGGACATGCTGCCGACGGTCACCAAGGAGATCAGCAACGCCGGCAAGATCTACGCGCTGCCGCGCCTCTACTACACCACCGGCCTGGTCTACAACCGCGACCTGTTCAAGCAGGCCGGCCTGGACCCGGACAAGCCGCCGACGACGTGGACCGACCTGGCCACGGACGCGGCCAAGATCTCGGCGCTGGGCGGCGGGGTCGCCGGCTACGAGGACTACAGCGGCAACAACACCGGCGGCTGGCACTTCGGCGACGAGATCGACAGCCTCGGCGGCAACCTGGTCACCTCGGACGGCACAAAGGCGGCGTTCAACGACGCGAAGGGCCAGCAGGTACTGCAGACCCTGTACGACATGCGCTGGAAGACCAACGGCATCGGCGCGACCCCGGTCACCCAGTGGGCCGACGCCTTCCCGCCGCTGGCCTCGAACAAGGTCGGCATGATGATCGGCGCACCGGACGTCATCTCGCACCTGACCAACTCGCTCGGCGACAAGCCGGACAAGTGGGGCCTGGGCCCGATGCCCGGCAGCGCCGGCCCGGCCACGGCCACCCAGGACGGCGGCGACCTCTTCTACATCAAGAAGACCGACACGCCGAACCAGATCAAGGCCGCGATCGCCTGGATCAACTACGAGTACCTGACCCCCGGTCAGGGCCAGTTCAACTACGCCCGCAACGTCGCGCTGTCCGGCGACCCGGGCACCAACAAGTTCATCGCGGTCGGCCTGCCCGAGCCGGAACTGTGGGCGCCGAACACGGCGATGGCGCAGGCGGACGCCGCGGCGCTGAAGGCGGCCAACGCGAACATGCCGGTCGCCAACTACGCGGCGTACGTCAACAACCCGGTCGCCGGCGTGCCCGAGCCGCCGATCGCCTCGCAGCAGATCTACGCGGTCCTGGACAACGCGATGTCCGCCGTCATGACGAACCGGAACGCGAACATCCAGTCGCTGCTGACCGACGCCGAGGGCAAGGTCAACCAGCTGCTGGCCAACCAGTAGCCCCCGTCGTGGCGTGACCGTACGCGGGGCGCGGACCGAGCCTGGTGCGCGCCCCGCCCGAGGACCAGGAGTAACGGGTGGCAGTGGCAATCTCGCCGGGCCGAACGCGGCCGAGCGCGCGGCAGCGCAGACCCGAGTCAAAGCTCTTCCGCTCTATCCGCCGCAACGTGACGGCGCACGGCTTCCTGATCGGCTCGGTGCTGTGCTTCGCGCTGTTCACCTGGTACCCGATGATCCGGGAGGTCATCGAGTCCTTCCAGCGGCTGCACCTGGGCGAGACCAGCTTCTCCGGGCTGCGCAACTACCGGCAGATCACCGACGACCCGTTCTTCTGGCAGGCCTGGCGCAACACCTTCCAGTTCACCGGGCTGGCGCTGGTGTTCGGCTTCGTGCTGCCCTTCGTGGTGGCCGTGGTGATCAACGAGTTCCGGCACGCCCAGGCGTACCTGCGCATCCTGGTGTACCTGCCGGTGATGCTGCCGCCGGTGGCCGGCATCCTGCTGTTTCGCAACTACTTCATGGACCCGACCAACGCGGGCCTGTTCAACCAGCTGCTGGGCGCCGCGCACCTGCCGACCTCGCACTGGTGGGGTTCGGCGAGCACGGCGATGCCCTCGCTGGTGATCATCTCGACCTGGACCAACATGGGCAGCGCGGTGCTGATCTACCTCGCGGCGCTGCAGGGCATCCCGGGCGAGCTGTACGAGGCGGCCGAGATCGACGGGGCCGGGGTGTTCAAGCGCATCTGGCACGTGACGGTCCCGCAGACCCGCACCATCCTCTCGCTGCTGCTGATGCTGCAGATCGTGGCGACGATGCAGATGTTCACCGAGTCCTTCGTGGCCACCGGCGGCGGCCCGGAGAGCTCGACGGTGACGGTCGTGTACCTCGCGTACAACTACGCCTTCCAGTTCGGCAACTTCAACACCGCGGAGGCGCTCGGCGTGATCATGTTCATCGTCCTGGGCATCTTCTCCTGCGTCTACGTCTGGCTGGACCGACGCGGGAACGAGGCGTGACCATGGCTGCCCTCGACACCGCCCGTCCCAGGACCCTGATCTCGCGGGCGCAGCTGGGCCGCGCGGCCGGGCGGCGCGCCTACTGGATCGCGCTGTGCGCCGTCGTGCTGGTCTTCACCCTGGTGTTCCTCTTCCCGCTGTACTGGATGATCACCGGCGGGTTCAAGTCCACCCAGGAGCTGATCCAGAACCCGCCGAGCATCGTGCCCACGCACCCGCAGGTGACGCCGTACCAGACGGCGTGGACCGAACTGCACATGGGCCGGCTGCTGCTCAACACACTGATCTACGCGGGCGGCGCGCTCGCGCTGCAGCTGATCTTCTGCGTGGCGGCGGCGTACTCGCTGTCCAAGCTGCGCCCGGTCCTGGGCAACCTGATCCTGGGCCTGATGCTGGCCACGATGATGATCCCGGCGGCGATCCTGATCATCCCGCAGTACCTCACGGTGCTCGACCTGCCGCTGGTGCACTGGAACCTGGTCAACAGCCCGTGGGTGATCTGGCTGCCGTCGGTGGCCAACGCGTTCAACATCTTCCTGCTCAAGCGGTTCTTCGACTCGATCCCCGAGGACCTGCTGGCCGCCGCGGCCATCGACGGGGCCGGTCCGGTGCGCACACTGCGCTCGATCGTGCTGCCGATGTCCCGGCCGATCCTCGGGGTGGTGTCCATCTTCACGGTGATCGCCGTGTGGAAGGACTTCCTGTGGCCGCTGCTGACGCTGACCGACCCGAACAGGATGACACTGAACGTCGGGGTCAACAGCGCGGCGGCGAACATGCAGCAGAACGTGCTGATCGCGGGCCTGGCGATGGCCTCGCTGCCGACCATCGCGTTCTTCCTGCTGTTCCAGCGCAACATCATGTCCGGCCTGACCAGCGGCGCGATGAAGGGCTGACCGCGGGCGCGCGGCGGCAGGGCGTTCGAGGAACGCGGAAACTGAAGAGAAGAAGTCAGCACGCGCGCGGCGATGGGGCGCGCCGCGCGCGGAGCGCCCCGAGAACGGGCGGTCCTGAACAACGGGCGATCAGCGTCGATCTCCGGTACCCCACCCCCTACTGCGACCAGAGAGCGGGTAACCCGTGCCTGAGGTGCGATCCCACGAGTCGACCGATTGGTGGCGCAGCGCCGTCATCTACCAGATCTACCCCCGCAGCTTCGCCGACGGCAGCGGCGACGGCATCGGCGACGTCGCGGGCGTGCGGGCTCGGCTGGGTTATCTGGCGGACCTCGGCGTCGACGCGATCTGGTTCAACCCCTGGTACGCCTCGCCGCAGGCCGACGCGGGCTACGACGTGGCGGACTACCGGGCGATCGACCCGGTGTTCGGCACGCTGGCCGAGGCCGAGGAGCTGATCGTCGAGGCGCACGCGCTCGGCATCCGGATCATCGTGGACGTGGTGCCCAACCACGCCTCCGACCAGCACCCCTGGTTCCAGGCCGCGCTGGCCGGCGGGCCGGGCGCGCCGGAGCGCGAGCTGTTCTGGTTCCGGCCCGGCCGCGGCGGGGCGGGCGAGCTGGCGCCGAACGACTGGCAGTCGATCTTCGGCGGCCCGGCCTGGACGCGGACAGCTGACCCGGACGGCTCACCCGGCGAGTGGTACCTGCACCTGTTCGCCGCCGAGCAGCCGGATCTGAACTGGGAGAGCCCGCGGGTGCGCGCGGAGTTCGAGGACGTGCTGCGGTTCTGGTTCGACCGCGGCGCCGACGGCGTGCGCATCGACTCGGCGGCGCTGCTGGTGAAGGAGAGCGCTCTCGCGGACTTCGACCACGAGAATCCGCCCACGGCGTCCTCTGAGAACCAGCACCCTTACACGGACCGGGACGAGGTGCACGAGGTGTACCGCGCCTGGCGCCGGATCGCCGACTCGTACCCCGACCGGCGCGCGCTGATCGGGGAGGTGTGGCTGCCGGACGCCCAGCGGTTCGCCAACTACCTGCGTCCGGACGAGCTGCACACCGCGTTCAACTTCGCGTTCCGTGGCTGCGCGTGGGAGGCGGGCGCGCTGCGTGAGGTGATCGACGGGACGCTTGAGGTGCACGCGCCGATCGGCGCGCCGGCGACCTGGGTGCTGTCCAACCACGACGTACCGCGGCACGTGACGCGTTACGGCCGCGCGGACACCTCGTTCACGCTGGAATACCGGCAGCTCGGCGCGCCGACCGACCTGGCGCTGGGCACCCGCCGGGCGCGCGCGGCGATCCTGCTCACGCTGGCGCTGCCTGGCTCGGCGTACCTCTACCAGGGCGAGGAGCTGGGCCTTGAGGAGGTCGAGGACCTGCCGGACGCGGTGCGTCAGGACCCGATGTTCTTGCGCACCGGGGGCGAGAACCTGGGCCGGGACGGCTGCCGGGTGCCGATCCCGTGGTCCGGCCAGGAGCCGCCGTTCGGGTTCATCACGGGCGCCGGGCCGGACGGCGCCGAGCCCTGGCTGCCGCAGCCGGCCGCGTGGAAGGCGCTGACGGTCGAGGCGGAGAGCGGCGCGCCGGGCTCGATGCTGGAGCTGTACCGCGCCGCCCTGTCCGCGCGGCACGCGACGGAGGGGCTCGGCGACGGCGGGTTGGAATGGCAGGACACGCCCAAGGGCGTGCTGGCGTTCCACCGCGGACCGTCGTTCACGTGCGTGGTCAACCTGTCCGACGCACCGGCCGAGCTTCCAGTGGACGGCGCGGTCGCGCTGTGCAGCGGTGCGCTGGAGAACGGGCTGCTACCGGCTGACACGGCCGTGTGGCTCACGCGCTAGGCACAACGCGAGCTGCGTGCAGCACGCGCCAGGCACAACTTTCTTAGGCCGAACGGGTCGGGCGTGGAAAAGGATGTGACACGCCCGGCTGGACGGGCAAGAATCCGCGACCATGGGCTATGTGGACGTCGCCGGGCTGCGACATGTGCTCCCGGACGGGCGTGAGCTGCTCTCCGAGGTCTCCTTCCGGGTCGGCGAGGGCGCGAAGGTGGCGCTGGTCGGGCCGAACGGGGCGGGCAAGACGACCCTGCTGCGGATGATCGCCGGGGACCTGCCGGTGCGCGAGGGCGCGGTGGCGCGGGTCGGCGGGCTCGGGGTGATGCGCCAGTTCATCGGCATGATCGGTGACGAGACCACGCTCGCCGACCTCGCGCTGTCGCTGTCGCCGCCGCCGTTGCGCGAGGCGGGCGAGCGGCTGGCGGCGGCCGAGCGGGTTCTGGCCGCGGCCGAGGCGACGGCGAACAAGGCGGCCGATGCGGTCGGATCGTCGGATGAGTTCGCGGCGTCGGTCGACTCGATGGAGAAGGCGCAGCTGCGTTACGCCAACGCGCTCACCGCGTGGGGCGACGCCGGCGGATACGAGCTCGAAGTCGTCTTCGACACCGTGTCGGTCGCGGTGCTGCGCAAGCCGTGGGACGAGACGCGCCATCGGCCGGTCCGTACGCTCTCCGGCGGCCAGCAGAAGCGTTTCGCGCTGGACCTGCTGCTGCGCGGCACGGACGAGGTGTTGCTGCTCGACGAGCCGGACAACTTCCTCGACGTGCCCGGCAAGCGCTGGCTTGAGGAGCGATTGCGCGAGTCGGCCAAGACGGTGCTGTACGTCTCGCACGACCGCGAGCTGCTGGCGAACACCGCGGACCAGGTCGTGGCGGTCGAGGGCGGCTCGGTGTGGACGCATCCGGGCGGCTTCGCGTCCTGGCACGAGGCGCGCCGGGCGCGCTACGAGCGCCTGGACGAACAGCGCCGCCGCTGGGACGAGGAGCACGCGAAGCTCAGGGAACTGGTGCGGATGTACCAGGCCAAGGCCTCGCACAACGACGCCATGGCCAGCCGCCTGCAGGCCGCGCGCACCCGCCTGGCGAAGTTCGAGCAGGCCGGTCCGCCGCTGGAGCGCCCGCGCGAGCAGAACATCAGGATGAAGCTGGACGGCGGCCGCACCGGCAAGCGCGCCGTCATGTGCGAGCGCCTGGAGCTGACGAACCTGACGTATCCGTTCGACTTCGAGGTCTGGTACGGCGACCGCGTCGCGGTCCTGGGCGCGAACGGCACCGGCAAGTCGCACCTGCTGCGCCTGCTCGGCCGCGGCGGCACCGATCCCGACCCCGCGGTCCTGCCGCTGAAGGCCGAGGGCACGACAGCCGAGGGCGCGAGCGCGGCGGCGGCCGGCCTGGCGCCGGTGGCGCACCACGGATCGGCGAGGCTCGGCGCCCGCGTCGTGCCCGGCCACTTCTCCCAGACGCACGACCGTCCCGAGCTGACCGGCCGCACGCTCGTCGAGATCCTGTGGCAGGGCGACACGCGCAGACCGAGCCTGCCACGTGACGGCGCGATGGGCCGGCTCAACCGGTACGAGTTGTCCGGGCAGGCGGACCAGCGCTTCGAGTCACTGTCCGGCGGTCAGCAGGCCCGGTTCCTGATCCTGCTGCTCGAACTGTCCGGCGCGACGCTGCTGCTGCTCGACGAGCCCACCGACAACCTGGACCTGGCCAGCGCCGAGGCGCTGGAGTCCGGCTTGTCAGGGTTCGAAGGCACGGTCGTGGCGGTCACGCACGACAGATGGTTCGCGCGCTCGTTCAACCGCTTCCTGCACCTGCGCGGCGACGGCGAGGTCGCCGAAGTCGCCGAGCCGGCCTGGGATTGACCCCGTTGGGATTGACCCAGTCGGGATTGATCCCGGCTCGACGGGTCACCGGCCGGTGGCGCAGTGCCGTGCGGACGTGATGGTATGGCGGTGATCGAACTATTACCGTTTTGGAGGCAACACCGATGGCTCGGTTCAAAGTCGGCGTGCAGCTTCGGCCGCAGCACTGCGAGATGAAGCAGTTGCGCGCCGCCTGGAAGGAGGCCGACGCCCTGGGCGTCGACACCATCTGGACGTGGGACCACTTCTATCCGCTGTACGGCGACCCGGCCGGCAACCACTACGAGTGCTGGACGATGCTCGGCGCGATGGCGGCCGACACGTCGCACGTGCGGTTCGGGGCGCTGGTGACGTGTAACACGTACCGCAATCCCGACCTGCTCGCCGACATGGCGCGCACCGTGGACCAGATCAGCGGCGGACGGCACATCCTGGGCCTGGGCGCGGGCTGGTTCGAGCGGGACTACACCGAGTACGGGTACGAATTCGGCACCGGGCCGGAGCGGCTGCGCGCGCTGCGCGAGTCGATCCCGCGGATCGAGGCGCGGCTGGCCCGGCTCACCCCGTCCGGCGCGGACATCCCGCTGATGATCGGCGGCAGCGGCGAGAAGGTGACGCTGCGCCTGGTCGCGCAGCACGCCGACCTGTGGAGCGCGTTCGGGCCGCCGGAGAACTTCGCGCAGAAGAACGCCGTGCTCGACCAGTGGTGCGAGAAGCTCGGGCGCGACCCGAAGGAGATCGACCGCACCGTGATGATCTCGCCGGACGAGGTGGACTCGTACGCGCAGTACACCGACCTCGGGGCGACGCACCTGATCGTCGGCCTGGACGTGCCCTTCGACCTCAAGTCCGTCGAGCGACTGATGGAGCACGCGCGGGACTGACCTCCTTTGCGCGTGGCCCCGCGTGACACGTCACGGCGCCGGTCATACGATCGGGGACGCGACGGGTGACGCGGGCCCCGGGTTCTGCCGGGTCGAAAGTTTCAGTGTCCGGTCCGGCGCTTCGCGTGCCGGACCGGGCGCCCGCCTGCGGTGTCCGTCCGCTGACGCTCCCGCCCGGCCGCAAGCGCTTCGACGATATTGCCGCCCACTCGCTTCGAACCTACGATCCCGAAGCACAGCAGCAATCGAAGCGCTTCGACGGAGCAGCGTTCTCCTCCCCTCTCCAGCGGTCCACGCCGTGGCCCGGCCCGGCCTCGCCCGGCTCGGCCGCGCCGTGTCTCGCGCCTCCGCCGAAGCGCCGACCCGCGAGAGAGGCGGACCACCCATGCACATCGCCCCCGTGCGAAGAAGGATCCTCCAAGCGCTGGTCGCCGTCGCCGTCGCGACGGCCGCGGCGGCGGCGCCGGTACTGGTCAAGGCGGCGGCCACACCTGCCGAGGCCGCGACGCCGGCCGGCACCGCGTACAACTGGAACGGCGTCGCGATCGGCGGCGGCGGGTTCATCCCGGACATCGTGTTCAACGCCGGAGCCGCGAACATCGCGTACGCGCGCACGGACATCGGCGGCGTTTACCGATGGAATCAGAGTTCGAGCTCGTGGACCCCGCTGATGGACTGGGTCGGCCAGTCGAACTGGGGTTATCAGGGCGCGGTCTCGGTGGCCGCCGACCCGGTCAACACCAACAAGGTGTGGGTCGCGGCCGGGATGTACACCAACTCCTGGGATCCGAACAACGGCGCGATCCTGCGCTCCTCGGACCAGGGCGCCACCTGGTCGACCACCGCGCTGCCGTTCAAGCTGGGCGGCAACATGCCCGGCCGCGGCATGGGCGAGCGACTGGCCGTGGACCCGAACGACGACAACGTGCTCTACTTCGGCGCGCCGAGCGGCAAAGGGCTGTGGAAGTCGACCGACTCGGGCGTGACCTGGTCGCAGGTCTCGAACTTCCCGAACGTGGGCAACTACGTGCAGGACGCGACCGACACGTCTGGCTATCTGAGCGACAACCAGGGCGTGACCTGGGTCTCGTTCGACAAGGCGACCGGCGGTTCGGGCAGCGCGACCAAGACCATCTTCGTCGGGGTCGCCGACCTGCAGAACACGGTGTATGAGAGCACTGACGGCGGCGCGACCTGGTCGCGGGTGGCCGGGCAGCCGACCGGGTTCATGGCGCACAAGGGCGTGGTCGACCCCGCCAACGGCCTGCTGTACATAGCGACCAGCAACAAGGGCGGACCGTACGACGGCTCGTCCGGCGACGTGTGGAAGTACTCGATCTCCGGCGGCACCTGGACGCAGATCAGCCCGGTGAAGTCCTCTGACACGAGCAACGACTACTTCGGCTACAGCGGCCTGGCGCTCGACGCGCAGCATCCGGGCACTGTCATGGTGACCGGGTACAGCTCGTGGTGGCCGGACACGTACATCTGGCGCAGCACCGACGGCGGCGCGACGTGGAAGCAGGCCTGGAACTACACCAGCTACCCGAACCGGGCCGACGCGTACACGCTCGACAGCTCCGCCACGCCGTGGCTCACCTTCGGCGCCGCGACCCAGGAGCCGGTCGAGTCGCCGAAACTGGGCTGGATGACCGAGGGCCTGGCGATCGACCCGTTCAACTCGAACCGGATGTTCTACGGCACCGGCGCGACGCTGTTCGGCACGACGAACCTGACCAACTGGGACTCGGGCACCTCGTTCACCATCAAGCCGTTCGTGAGCGGCCTGGAGGAGACCGCCGTCAACGGCCTGATCAGCCCGCCGAGTGGCGCGCCGCTGATCTCGGCGCTCGGCGACCTCGACGGGTTCGTGCACACCTCGCTGACCACCGTGCCCTCATCGATGTTCACCTCGCCGAACCTGAGCAGCGGCGACAGCGTGGACTACGCCGAGCTGACTCCGAGCACGATCATCCGCACCGGCGACATCGACAAGACGCAGAGCGCGAACGCGAACGTGAACCGCTTCGCGTTCAGCACCAACGGCGGCAGCAGCTGGTTCCAGGCCTCGGCCGAGCCGCCCGGAGTGACCGGCGGCGGGCACGGCGCCGTGGCGGCCGACGCGAGCTCGGCGCTGTGGAGCCCGGCGGGCACCGGGGTCTACTACACGACGACCTACGGCAGCTCGTGGACCGCGTCGACCGGCATCCCGGCCGGGGCGGTCATCGCCTCCGACCGGGTGAATCCCAAGGTGTACTACGGATATTCGGCCGGCACGTTCTACGTGAGCACCAACGGCGGCGCGAGCTTCACCGCGACGGCGGCGACCGGGCTGCCGAGCACCGGGAACGTGTACATCAAGGCTCTGCCGGGCACGGCCGGCGACGTGTGGCTGACCGGCGGCTCGTCGACCGGAACATCAGGGATCTGGCACTCGACGAACTCGGGCGCGAGCTTCACCGAGCTGGCCAGCGCGAGCGCGGCGATCAACCTCGGGTTCGGCAAGTCGGCCTCCGCCGGCGGCTACCCGGCGCTTTACGCGATCGCGACGGTCAACGGCGTGCAGGGCGTCTTCCGGTCCGACGACGCCGGAGCGAGCTGGACCCGGATCAACGACGACAAGCACCAGTGGGGCAACATCGGCGCCGCGATCACCGGCGACCCGCGCACCTACGGGCGCGTATACGTCGGCACGAACGGCCGCGGCATCATGTACGGCGACCCGAGCGGTTCGTCGACCGGCAGCCCGAGCGCGACGCCCAGCACGAGCAAGAGCCCGACGCCGACCGCTTCGGCCTCGTCGTCGGCCAGCGCCTCGCCGTCCGCGTCGCCGACGCATTCGGCCTCGCCGAGCGCGAGCCCGACCGGCGGCGGGAGCGGCGGGTGCCACGTCGGGTACACGAAGAACAGCGAGTGGCCCGGCGGGTTCACCGCGACGGTCACCGTCGGCAACACCGGGACGAGCGCGATCTCGGCCTGGACGGTCGGTTTCACCTTCCCCGGCGACCAGAAGGTCACCGGCTCGTGGAATGACGGAACCCTGACACAGAGCGGTGAGAGCGTGACCGCGACGAACGCCGCGTACAACGGCTCGATCAGTCCCGGCGGCACCGCCTCGTTCGGCTTCCAGGGCACCTGGACGTCGAACGACTCGCCGCCGACGTCGTTCACGGTGAACGGCGCCGCGTGCAGTTGATCAGCGAATCGGCGGGCGACCCCGATTCGGACCGGCCGGGCCCGTCAAGGTTCTGACGAGCTTCGACCGGCTTTCCCGCCCGCGCCGCCTCTATGCCCCTACCGGAGCGTAGGGGCGGCGCGGGTCCGCTGAAAGTCCGCCCCTCGTAAGCTGCATGGTTGCGGTGAGTATGCGCAAAACCCCGCAGTGCGAGCATCTTCGTGCAATTGTCAGCTGACCAGTCAGCCGCGATTGCAGATGCGCGATTGCAAATGCCGATTGCAAATGCACAGGGAGCCGGCAGTGATGGGGCCGATGGGTGCGACGACCGAGACGGGATTCGGCTGGGCGACGCCCGTGCTGTCCTACGCGATGTCCTGCGTCGGCGCGGCGCTGGGGCTGCGCTGCACGGTGCGCGCGCTGGACCTGACCGGGCGGGCGAAGAACAACTGGCTGCTGGCCGGGGCGGTCTCGATCGGCGCCGGGATCTGGACGATGCACTTCATCGCGATGCTCGGTTTCGCCGTCACCGGCACCGAGATCCGCTACGCGGTGGGCCTGACCCTGCTCAGCCTGCTGGTTCCGATCGCGCTGACCTTCGCCGGCATGCTGATCGTCGGCTACGGCCGCTCGCGGGCGCGCTCGCTGAGCATCGGCGGCGTGGTGACCGGGTTCGGCGTCGTGGTCATGCACTACACCGGGATGGCCGCGATGCGGCTCAACGGCAGCCTCAGGTTCGACGCGGGGACGGTCGCGCTGTCCATACTCATCGCGGTCGCGGCGGCCACGGCGGCGCTGTGGGCCGGGCTGACCATCCGCGGTCCGGTCGCGGCAGTCGGCGCGTCGCTGATCATGGGCGTCGCGGTGACCGCCATGCACTACACCGGGATGCGCGCGGCCGAGGTCAGCGTCGCGACGGCGACCGTCGCGACCGGCCGCGTGCCCGGCGGCGGCGCGACCGCGATGGCGTTCATCCTGCCGATGATCGTGTGCCTCGGATCAGCGCTCTTCCTCACCTCGGCGTTCGTCGCGCTCTCCCCCACCGGCGCGCCGACCGATACGTCTGCCGATCCTGATTCGCCGTGGAGACCGCGGGAGAACGCGGACGGCGCGGACGGCGTCGGTCCTCGGCCGGTCCGCGCGGGCGAGGGGCAGAACGCGCATGCGTGAGAACCGACGCCCGGCGGCGCCGCGCGGGCACCGGGGCGGGTCCCACGCGCGTCCGAGCACTGTTACCGAGCGGCTGACGGTGTCCGTGTCCGGATCGATGCCGGATCCACGCAGGTGGGAGGCGGGGATTCCGGGAATCGCCGGAATATCGGGAGTGCTGCGACGCGTGCCGAGGCCACGGGCGATCCGGGCGAAGGTGGTGTGCCTGCTGATCGTCCCGATCGTCTCGCTGATGACGCTGTGGGGCCTGGCGGCGGTGCAGGCGGCGCAGACCGTGTACACGCTGACGCAATTGCAGCAGCTCAACGCGGCGATCCACCTGCCGACGGACAATCTCGTCGATTCCCTGCAACGCGAGCGGACCGGTGTCGCGCAACAGCTTGCGGCACAAGGCGATCCGGGCCAGGTCACCGCGGCGCTGTCCGCTCTGTATGCGAGCACTGACAACGCGGCGGCGGCTCTGCGCAGCGGCGCCGGGACCTCGGCGGCCGCGGCGACCGGGCTCGGCGCCGACGTGAGCAGCCGGATCAGTACCCTGCTGA
>JBOHCW010000142.1:0-2770 GCA_050725375.1 Actinocrinis sp.
TCCCGCTGCCCCTCGGCGTGCTCGGCCACGAAGGCTCGACCGTGATCGTGGGCCTCAATGGGCTGCGACTCCTGCGCAAGTCCGCGTGGGCCAAGGCACTGCGGGCCGGAGAGAACCGCTGAGCAGACAGGCGAACCGGGCCCGGCGCGACGTATCCTGCACGGCCCGGTCGGGCACAATCTGGTCCCCCGTCAGCGGATGACAACATCATCACGCCTGGCCGGTGCGAGAGAGCACGCCGGTGACGCTGATATCCGGGTACAGCTTGCGCTCCGTGCGCGGCAGCGTGACCTCGACCAGCTTGCCGTCGTAGATCATCCACAGCCCGAAGCAGGCGTCCTCCTCGTCGTGGACGAGCACCTGCACGGAGCACGGGTCCGGCCACGGCAGCGCTTCGAGGTGCGCGAGCAGGTTGCGCCAGTTGTGCCGGGTGAACTGGATGACCCACGCGTAGCACTCGGACGACCCGCCGTCCCGTCCGGCGAAAACCGAGTCGTTTACCGGTGTGAAGCACTGATGCCATTCACGGTTCCCATCCGGCACCGTCAGCGGTTCCATCACCGACTCCGCTGCCCGGGCGAGGACGACCACCTCAGCGAATCTGCTCATGTACGTAGTATCCGGCCCTCGTCCGCCGCCACTCTGGGAGTCAAAGGGCGAATTCTCCCTACGCGAGAACGCGGCCGGGCGCGCCGCCTTCTTGACAAAGGTCTATACCAGTTCGATGTTGTCTGGCGGGACGGGAACCCCGCTACGCCAGGAGGCGTACAGCTTCATGCGAACACTCACTCAACGGTTCGGCGTGCTCGGTGCCGCGGCCGCCGTCGCGCTCATCCCGGCGATCACCGCCCCGGCGCACGCGCAGAGCCGGCCGCGGGCCGCCAGCTCCACGACGGCCGCGGCGGTCTCCGACCCGGTCCAGGTCTACGGCGCCTGGCTGTGCGGCTCGGACCAGTGCACCTGGGCGACGGCGCCGGACATGACGACCTTCGACGCCCAGAACCACTGGATGATCGACCGCGGCAATGGCAGCGCCTCGGTCAACCTCGTCGTGCTCGCCTTCGTCGACCCGCTCAAGCTGCTCGCCGGCACCAACGACACCGGTGACACCAACGGCGTGCCGAACGGGATGGACCAGGCGGTCGTGAACTACTTCACCAGCCACGGCGTGCGGGTGATGCTCTCGATCGGCGGCATCACGTACACCGCGGACTGGGACAGTGCCCTGACGCAGAACGCGACGCTGCTCGGGCAGAAGGCCGCGGCGCTCGCCACGCAGCTCGGCGTCGGCATCGAGATCGACTACGAGAACAGCTCGAGCCCGAACCTGACGGGCATGCAGGCGTTCATCGGCGCCTACCGGGCCGCCCACCCGTACGACGCGAGCGGTGCCGATCCGGCCGCTCGATTGACGATCGACCTGGCCGCCGGCGACCGCTACCTGATCGCGCTCAACCAGTACGCGACCGCGAACTGGCTGACCACGGCCAACCCAGTGCTCGACTACGCCAACGCCATGGTGGCCAACAAGCAGCCTTCGACCAGCGGCGCGGAGTCGAACTGGCTCGAACACGTGGACGGCAAGCCCAACTACAGCCCGCCGATCGGCCCGCTCGCGCCGGCGAAGTTCACCGGCTCCGTCTACGTCGCCGGGCAGAGCCGGGTGCTGCCCGAGTGCGACGACTTCGCGGCCTCGCTGCAGAACTCGACCAGCGCGTGGCTGCAGTCGGTCGCCCCGGCCGGTGCGGGCAGCACGACCGGGATGCTCGGCTACATGTTCTGGGCCGCGGGCGCGCCTTCCAGCCGCGGGCAGACCACGTTCCCGCCGAACACCTGCGCGGGCGGCGTCGGCGTCGGCGCGACCAGTCTGAGTGTGCCGGTGCCGATGCCCGCGCTGCGGCAGAGTTGACGAAGTAGGCCGCGGTCGCGGCGTCCGGGGACGGGAGTCAGGACGCTGCGACCGCAGCCGTCGGCGGTGCCACCGGATGCTGCGAACGTTCGCATCGGCGGCTCGCCGTTGTAGAGGCGCCCGACGGCCCGGATCCGTTACACCTGCCCGATGCCGGCCCGGTTCGTCGATGCCCGGTTCGTCGATGCATGGTTCGTCGATGCCTGCGAGAGCGTGCAGTCGGTGGCGGGCCGAACGATCCCGGTCCGCCACCGACTGCGGTGGGGTGCACCGGTGTTCGGGTCGGCGACCGCCGAGACGTCGGCCTCGACCCGGCCGGCGCAGCTGGTGTTGAAGCCGACCTGGCCGCTCAGGGCGGTGTTGAGCGTGGAAGCAGCCCGAACCGGCGGTGGCGGAGGGCAGGTTGTACGCGCTCTGCAGATCGGCCGGGGCGAAGCCGGAGGGCGTGACGTGATACGTGCGCTGATATGTGGGTGGCAGCGCTGTCGCGAACGGGCATGCGGCGGTTGACGCAGGCTTCGCCCGCGATGGCGCGGCGCGCGGCTTGGCCCGGGTGGGACCGAGATCCGAACACCGCAAGAAGCGGCGTCGGGAATCCGGATTCTGTTATTCCGCCTTCGATGCACGGCCGCGCGCCGGTCACGCCCGCGCCGCCCCGGCCGGCTAGTTGCCGCCGCCGACTCTGGCCAGTCCCAGACGGTTGATGCGCTGCCAATGCAGTCGGGTGCCGAGGGCGGCGGTCACCAGGGACTGGATCAGCACGAGGTACATCAGTTGCCGGTAGACGAACTGCTGCAGCGGAAGGCTCCACAGCGCGGTGGGCCGCTCGCGGTCGAGGACGAAGGCGTACCAGGACGCGAA
>JBOHCW010000143.1:0-12315 GCA_050725375.1 Actinocrinis sp.
ACACCCGCTCGTCACGCTCCGCCCTGGCCCGGATCTCGTGCACCAGATCGTCGATCTGACCCTTGGTCGGCTTGAGCACCACCTCGGGGTCGACCAGCCCGGTCGGCCGGATGACCTGCTCGACGAACTCGCCCTTGGTGCGACCCAGCTCGTACGGGCCGGGAGTGGCCGACATGTATAGCGTCTGGCCGATCCGGTCGACGAACTCCTCCCAGCGCAGCGGCCGGTTGTCCACCGCCGAGGGCAGCCGGAAGCCGTGGTCCACCAGCACCCGCTTGCGCGAGGAGTCGCCCTCGTACATCGCGCCGATCTGCGGCACGGTCTGGTGCGACTCGTCGATGACCAGCAGGAAGTCGTCCGGGAAGAAGTCGAGCAGGGTGTTGGGCGCGCTGCCCGGCTCGCGGCCGTCGATGTGCCGCGAGTAGTTCTCGATGCCGTTGCAGAAACCGACCTCGCGCATCATCTCCAGGTCGTAGGCGGTGCGCATGCGCAGCCGCTGCGCTTCGAGCAGCTTGCCCTGCCGCTCCAGCACGGCCAGCCGGTCGGCCAGCTCCGCCTCGATGCCCTCGACCGCGCGGGCCATCCGCTCGGGGCCGGCCACGTAATGCGTCGCCGGGAAGATGTAGAGCTCCGGGTCGTCGGTGATGATCTCGCCGGTGACCGGGTGCAGGGTCATCAGCCGCTCGACCTCGTCGCCGAACAGCTCGATGCGCACCGGGTGCTGCTCGTACACCGGGAACACCTCGACCGTGTCGCCGCGCACCCGGAAGGTGCCGCGGGTGAAGGCCAGGTCGTTGCGGGCGTACTGGATGGAGACCAGCTTGCGCAGCAGGGCGTCGAGCCCGTACTCCTCGCCGACCTTCAGCCGGATCATCCGATCGACGTACTCCTGCGGGGTGCCCAGGCCGTAGATGCAGGACACCGAGGCGACCACGATCACGTCGCGGCGGGTCAGCAGCGAGCTGGTGGCCGAGTGCCGCAGCCGCTCGACCTCCTCGTTGACGGAGGAGTCCTTCTCGATATAGGTGTCGGTCTGCGCGATGTACGCCTCGGGCTGGTAGTAGTCGTAGTACGAGACGAAGTACTCGACCGCGTTGTTCGGCAGCAGCTCGCGGAACTCGTTGGCCAGCTGCGCGGCCAGCGTCTTGTTCGGGGCCATCACCAGGGTGGGCCGCTGCAGCCGCTCGATCAGCCACGCGGTGGTCGCGGACTTGCCGGTGCCGGTCGCGCCGAGCAGCACCACGTTCTTCTCCCCCGCGCGCACGCGACTCTCCAGTTCGGCGATCGCCTGGGGCTGGTCGCCGGACGGGGTGTAGTCGCTGACGACCTCGAAGGGCGCCACTTTCCGTTCGAGGTCGGTCGTCGGTCGCGTCATGGCCACAACGGTAGACGCCGTCGGCGACAGAAACGGAAAACCGCAGGTGGGGACCCTGATATACCCGGCGCGCCGTCGCGCCGGGAGCGGGGTCAGCGCTGGACGACGCGGCGGAAGAGCGGGCGGGGCAGGTGGCGCAGGCCGGAGAAGAAGAAGCGCAGCGCGCCGGGGACCCACACGATCTCGGCCCGGCGGCGCAGCCCGGCGACGATCGCGTCGGCGACCGCGTCCGGCGTGGTCGAGAACGGCGCCTTCTCGCGCCCGGCGGTCATCTTGGTCTCGACGAAGCCCGGCCGTACGACCATCACATGGACGCCGCTGCCGACCAGCGAGTCGCCCAGGCCCTGGGCGAACGCGTCGAGGCCGGCCTTGGTCGAGCCGTAGATGAAGTTCTCCCGGCGGGCGCGCTCGCCGGCCACCGAGGACATCACCACCAGCGAGCCGTGGCCCTGCCTGCGCAGCGCGTTCGCGCAGACCAGGCCGGAGGCGACGGCGCCGACGTAGTTGGTGTGCGCGACCTTCGCGGCGGCCACCGGGTCGCGCTCGTCGGCGGCCTGGTCGCCCAGGACGCCGAACGCGAGCAGCACCACGTCCACGTCGCCGGCCTCGAAGACCGCGCCGAGCGCCTTCTCGTGCTCCTCGACCCGGTCGGCGTCGAAGGGCACGGTCTCGACCTCGGCGCCGAACGCGCGCAGGTCCACGGCGGCCGCGTCCAGCCGCTCGGAGGGCCGGGCGGCCAGCACGACCCGGCCGGTGCGCCCGACCACCATCCGCCGCGCGGTGGCCAGCGCGATGTCGGAGGTGCCGCCGAGGATCAGCAGCGACTGCGCCGAACCGAGCGCGTCCTTCATGATCAGCTCCCTGATGGTGCCGGCGCGGCCCGGTGCGCGCGCCGGCGGTGTGCGAGTGAGGTCGGAGTGGGGTGATTCACTGCACCGGGTGTTCAGTGCAGCGGGGTGTTCAATGCAGCGCGGTGTTCCACGCAGGCCAGTGTCTCAGTGCAGTCCGAGTCGCCGGGACTGGTCGGAGACGAACACGCCGTGCGGGTCCGCCTTCGCGCGCACTTCGCGGAACTCGTCCAGGCGCGGATACATCGCGGGCAGGTCCGCGGCCGAGAGCCGGGCGTCCTTGGCCAGGTAGATCCGGCCGCCCTCGGAGAGCACCTGATCGTCGAGCCAGGGCAGCAGGCGGTCGAGGCCGGGCGTGCCGGTCGGGAAGTCCAGCGCCAGCGTCCAGCCCTCGGCCGGGAAGGACAGGTAACCGGGCGAGCCCTTGCCGAAGCGCTTGAGGACCGTGACGAACGAGGGTGCCTGCGCGCGGCTGATGCGTTCGACGATGCGGCGCATCGCGGCGTCCGCGCCGAACGGGATGACGAACTGGTACTGCACGAAGCCGGCCCGGCCGTAGACGCGGTTCCAGTCGCGCAGGGCATCGAGCGGGTGGAAGAACCCGGCGATGGTGGCCAGGTGGCTGCCCGAGGCCGGGGTCTTGCGGTACCACAGCTCGTTGGCCAGCGCGATGGTGCGCCGGTTGAGCAGGCCGGACGGGAACACGTCCGGGATGCCCGCGAGCGGTTTGGCGGAGAACGCGAGCGGGTCGGCGCGGTGCTTGGCGGGCAGTTGGTCGACGGTGGCGAAGTCGCCGCAGTCGAGCAGCGCGCGGCCGAGCCTGGCGCCCTTGGCCAGGCAGTCCATCCACGCGACGGTGTACCGGTAGTCGGCGTCGATGCCGGCCAGTTTCTCCATGAGCGCGTCGAGGTCGGGCAGCTTGAAGGTGTCGACCTTCAGGCGCGAGGTCTCGATCGGGACCATCCGGATCGTCGCGGACAGCACGATCCCGGTCAGGCCCATGCCGCCGGCGGTGGCCCAGAACAGCTCGGGGTCGGAGCCGGGCGCCGACGCGGGTGTCAGGGTGCGCACGGTGCCGTCGGCGAGCAGCAGGTCGAGCGAGGCGACGTGCTGGGCGAACGAGCCGTCGGCGTGGTGGTTCTTGCCGTGGATGTCGCTGCCGATCGCGCCGCCGACGGTCACGTACCTCGTGCCCGGCGTGACCGGGACGAAGTAGCCGAGCGGGACGAGCGCGCGCATCAGGGCGTGCAGGGACACGCCGCCCTCGGCCGTGACGAGCCCTGATTCGAGGTCGACGGCGAGGACCCGGTTCAGGCCGGTCAGGTCCAGTACGCGGCCGCCGGCGTTCTGCGCCGGGTCGCCGTACGAGCGGCCGAGTCCGCGCGCGATCACGCCTCGGGGTCCGCAGGTCGCGACGGCCTCGGCGACCTGTTCGCGCGTGCGGGGGCGGACGACGTGCGCGGCAGTCGGCGCGGTACGCCCCCAGCCGGTGAGCAGTTGGGGCGCCTCGTCCGGGTCCTCGGACATAAGGCGTCGCGCGATCCCTGGGCGTGCGTCAGTGGGCATGGAACACTCCGAGCGCGAAGCAGGCGAGCCAAACCGCCGCGATCACGACGATCACGCGGTCGCTGAACACGATGTCCTCCGGTTCGCCGGCGTGGCCGGCGTCGACGAACATCGCGTACCGCAGGAACAGGAAGGTCCAGGGCACGATGGAGATCTCGTGCCAGTTGACCCCGGACTCGCCCTGGCCGAGGTTGAAGGCCCACAGCGAGTAGGTCAGGATCGTGAGCCCCGCGGCCATCTGCCAGACGAACCGCAGGTAGGACTCCGAGTAGGCGGCCAGCGACTTGCGGGTCGCGGCGGCGGACTCGCCCATCAGCATCATCTCGGAGTGGCGCTTGCCGGCGACCACGAACAGCGAGCCGAAGCCGGTGGTCAGCAGGAACCACTGGGACAGCGGGATGCCCGCCGCGACGCCGCCGACCATCGCGCGCAGCAGGAAGCCGGCGGCGACCAGCGCGAGGTCGAGGACCAGGATGTGCTTGAACCAGGCGCTGTAGGCCAGGTGCATGGCGAGGTAGACCGCGACGACGGCGGCGGTGGCCGCGTTCGCGGTGATCGCGACGCCGAGCGCGGCGACGGAGAGCACGGCGACGGCCGTCCAGGCGATCGGGATCGGGATGAGCCCGGCGGCGATCGGCCGGTACCGCTTCTTCGGGTGCATCCGGTCGGCTTCGACGTCGAACGCGTCGTTCGCGTAGTACACCGCCGCGGCGGCGAGGCAGAACGCGGCGAAGGCGATGCCGACGTACCCGAGCGTGCCCGCCTCGTCGATCTTGCCGGCGGCCAACGGCGCGGTCAGCACCAGGAAGTTCTTGACCCACTGGCGCGGCCTGGCCTCGCGGACCATCGCGGCGGCCAGGTCCCGGCCGGTCGCCGGGGCCGAACGCGCGGCGGGTGCGGCGTTCATCGGCTGATCGTTCGACGTGCTGATCTGCGTGGTGGCACCGTCTGATCCGTCTGATCCGTCTGATCCGTCGGTCTCGGCAACGGCGTCTGACGTGTCCTCAGTCGCGTCGGACGCGGCGGCGGCCGCGCCCCGGCTTCGCTGCCGGGCGGGGATCGTCACCACGTAACCTCCCAGGCTGGTCCGGACCCGGCGGCGTGAAAGCTTCCCGGGCTTCGGGGCGGGTACAGCAGCGTGCGGCGGAACCTGGACGCCTCGACCTGGCCGGTTCGTCCCGGTCGGAGGACACGTGATCGGGTCGACGGCTAGGGGAGGTTACCAGGCCCGCGGTTTCGCCCCAACTTACCCGGGTTGCGTCGCGAATCAGTGCGCCGTCTGTCCCAAGACTGCAATGCGTTCCCAGAGTGACTCGACCCGATCGGCCAGTTCCTCGGGCGTGCCGTCGTTGGTGAGGACCGCGTCGGCGGCGGCGAGGCGCACTTCACGCGGAGCCTGGGCGGCGATGCGCGCCGCCGCGTCCTTCTCGCTCATGCCGCGGTCGCGCACGAGGCGGGCGATGCGTACGTCGTCGGCCGCGTCTACAACGATCACGAGCTCGAACAGCGTGGCCAGCCCGGACTCGACCAGCAGCGGGATGTCCTGCACGATGACCGAGCCCCGCGGCGCGGCGAGGACGCGGTCGGCCATCCACGTGCGCACGCGCGGGTGGATGATCGCGTTGAGCGCGGCGCGGCGGTCCGGGTCGTTGAAGACCACCTCGGCGAGGGCGGGGCGGTCGAGCGCGCCGTCCGGTCCGAGGACGCCCGCGCCGAACTGCTCGACGACGGCGGCCAGGCCGTCCGTGCCGGGCGCGACCACCTCGCGGGCGGCGACGTCGGCGTCCAGGATCAGGGCGCCGCGTTCGGCCAGCAGCCGGGCGACGGTGGACTTGCCCGCGCCGATACCGCCGGTCAGTCCGACCATGACGGTGCGTGTCTCGCTCACGGGATGATCCTACGGTGCACGCGCCGCAGGCGGCTGACACGTCGTCACCCGCGTGCGTCCCCATGCGAACGGGCGCCCGCGCGACCCTTTCGGATCCCGCGGGCGCCCGTCAGGCGCTCAGGCTTTCAGCGGTCGCGCCGCTTCAGCTCTGGCCGCCGGCCAGCTTCTCGCGCAGCGCGGCGAGGGCCTCGTCGGAGGCCAGCGCACCGCCGGTGCTCTCGGCCGGGGCCGAGGAGGAGTAGGTGGACGGGGCGGGCTCGCCCGGCGCCGTGGTCACACCGGAAGCGGCGGCCTCGGCGTCGGCCTTGCGGGCCTCGGCGATCTGCTTCTGGTGCTGCTCGAAGCGGCTCTGCGCCTGGGCGTACTGGGACTCCCACAGCTCGCGCTGGGAGTCGAAGCCGTCCAGCCACTCGCCGGTCTCCGGGTCGAAGCCGTCCGGGTAGACGTAGTTGCCCTCGGCGTCGTAGGACGCTGCCATGCCGTAGAGCGTCGGGTCGAACTGGTCGACGGTCGCGTCGCCGGTCAGACCCTCGTTCGCCTGCTTGAGCGAGAGGGAGATGCGGCGGCGGTCCAGGTCGATGTCGATGACCTTGACGAAGATCTCGTCGCCGACCTGCACGACCTGCTCGGGGATCTCCACGTGGCGCTCGGCCAGCTCGGAGATGTGCACCAGGCCCTCGATGCCCTCGTCCACCCGGACGAACGCGCCGAACGGCACCAGCTTGGTGACCTTGCCCGGCACGACCTGGCCGATCTGGTGGGTGCGGGCGAACTGCTGCCACGGGTCTTCCTGCGTCGCCTTGAGCGAGAGCGAGACCCGCTCGCGGTCCATGTCGACGTCCAGGACCTCGACCGTGACCTCCTGGCCGACCTCGACGACCTCGGAGGGGTGGTCGATGTGCTTCCAGGACAGCTCGGAGACGTGCACGAGGCCGTCCACGCCGCCCAGGTCGACGAAGGCGCCGAAGTTGACGATCGAGGAGACCACACCGGTGCGCACCTGGCCCTTGAGCAGGGTGGTGAGGAAGGTCTGGCGCACCTCGGACTGGGTCTGCTCCAGCCAGGCGCGACGGGACAAGACCACGTTGTTGCGGTTCTTGTCCAGCTCGATGATCTTGGCTTCGAGCTCCTTGCCGACGTACGGCTGCAGGTCGCGCACCCGGCGCATCTCCACCAGCGAGGCGGGCAGGAAGCCGCGCAGGCCGATGTCGATGATCAGGCCGCCCTTGACCACCTCGATGACGGTGCCCGTGACGATGCCGTCCTCGTCCTTGATCTTCTCGATCGTGCCCCAGGCGCGCTCGTACTGCGCGCGCTTCTTGGACAGGATCAGCCGGCCTTCCTTGTCCTCCTTCTGGAGGACCAGGGCCTCGACGTGGTCGCCCACGGAGACGACCTCGTGCGGATCCACGTCGTGCTTGATCGAAAGCTCGCGGGACGGGATGACACCCTCGGTCTTGTAACCGATGTCGAGCAGAACCTCGTCCCGGTCAACCTTCACGATGGTTCCGTCGACGATGTCGCCATCGTTGAAGTACTTGATGGTCTCGTCGATGGCGGCGAGGAAATCCTCCTCCGAACCGATGTCGTTGATCGCGACCTGCGGGGTTCGGACGGTGTCGGTGCTGCTCGTCATGGGGAAAGGGGCTCCGGGTACGGATATGTGGTCGGATGACACACGCGGCGGAGCCTGACTCGGGAACTGAGCGGTTCGAAAGTCGGTGCGGCCCCCTCGGTCCGAAGCCACACGGGTCCGCAGCGCAACAGCCAGGATACGGGCCGCACGCTTCCATGGTCAATCGAGAGAGCATCAACCGGGCGCGGCGTGCGTGCGCCGCGCGGTTTGCGGGCCTGCGCCGTGGGGGTGGCGGGCCTGCGGACACCCGCAACATAGCGTGTACGAGTACCGCCGCGAAAGGGCGGGGCCGCGTTCCGCAACCGTCAACGCAGTGTCGGTATCCAACACGGCGTCGTCGGTGTCTTACACCGCGCCGGGAGGCAACGCCGTGTCGGTATAAGTGCCGCACGATGAGAGGCTGTCGGCATGAGTGAAGCGAGCGAGCCGCTGGTGACGCGCCGTCAGTCCGGTAACGACGAGACGGTGCGGGCGAACCGTGATTGGTGGGACGGCGCGGCGGATTCGTACCAGCAGGAGCACGGCCAGTTTCTGGGCGACGCTCGGTTCCTGTGGTCCCCGGAGGGCGTATTCGAGGACGACGTAAAGCTGCTCGGGCCGGTGGAAGGGCGCCGGGTGCTCGAAGTCGGCTGCGGCGCGGCGCAGTGCTCGCGCTGGCTCGCGGCTCAGGGCGCGGACGTGGTGGCGTTCGACATCTCGGCGCGGCAGTTGGCGCACTCGCGCCGGATCGACGACGCGCTCGGCTTGAAGCCGCTGCGGCTGGTGCAGGCGGACGCGACGGTGCTGCCGTTCGCGGACGGGACGTTCGACGCCGCGTGCTCGGCGTTCGGGGCAGTGCCGTTCGTGGAGGATTCGGCGGCGGTGATGCGCGAGGTCGCGCGGGTGTTGCGGCCGGGCGGCCGGTGGGTGTTCGCGGTGTCGCATCCGTTCCGCTGGTGCCTGCCGGATGATCCGGGCGAGGGCGGACTGCGGGTGCGCGACTCGTACTTCGACCGGCGCGCTTATGTCGAGCAGGGCGAGGACGGCGTGGCGACGTACGTGGAGCATCACCGGACGGTGGGCGATCGGGTGCGCGAGTTGACCGCGGCCGGACTGGTGCTGCGCGACCTGGTGGAGCCGGAGTATCCGGAGGAGTTGGGCGACCGGTGGGGCGGCGGCTGGTCGCAGTTGCGCGGCCGGCTGGTACCGGGTACCGCGATCTTCGTGACGGAGAAGCCGGCAGCGTGACGCCGAAACACAGGAAGCCCCGAAACGGGACCAACCACCCTCGGATGTTTCGCATATCGGAGTAAGCCGGGACACGGGTAAGGTACGGCACGCGGTGACGCATCACGCCGACGTCCGTGACCCGCGGGCAGCTTGCGTGACGCGGCAGCGAATCCGTCCTCCGAAAGGCGACCCCGCCATGGCCCGCCGCCATCTCGCCGAGAGCGCCCTGGTCGCCATCGGCACGCTGCTCGGCAGCGTGCTGTCGTACGGCTTCAGCTTCGTGCTGGCGCACCGGCTCGACCAGACCGGCTACGGGCAGGTCGGCTCGCTGCTGATGATCTTCCTGATCGCCTCGATCCCGGCCACGGCGATCCAGGCGGTGGCCGCGCGGCGGGTGGCTGGCGCGGGCGAGCTGGACCGGACGGCGCTGCGCGCCCTGACCGGGCCGCTGGTGCGCTGGTCGCTGCTGGTCGGTGTGGCCACGACGGTGGGGCTGGCCGCGCTCGCGCCCGCGGTCTCGGCGCTGCTGCCGGCGGTGTCGGTCGGGCAGGTCGCCTGGACGGCGCTGGCGCTGGCACCCAATGCCCTGATCTTCTGCTATCTCGGGATCGCGCAGGGCGGTTCGCGGTTTCGCGCGTTCACGGCGCTGTTCGTGGCGGCGAACGGCGCGAAGCTGGTCGCGGGCGTGGCGGCGGGGGCGGCCGGCGCGAATCCGGGCCTGATCATGGCCGCGATGGCCGCTTCCTGGTTCGTCGTGCAGGCGGCCGCCCATTTCGCGCTGCGGGATCTGATCGGCAGGCCGCGGCTGCGACGCGGGCTCGGTTACGTGCGCGAGCTCGGGACCGCGTCGTGGAGTCTCGGCGCGGTGCTGGTGCTCTCGCTGCTGGACGGGCTGCTGGCCGCGCACTATTTCGGCGGCGATGTGCTCGGCCGGTACCAGGCCGGCGCGCTGTTCACCCGTGCGGGCTACTTCGGGCCGCTGTTCGTCGGCGTGCTGGCCTTCCCGAAGCTGGCGGTGCCCGCGACGCGCCACAGGGCCCTGATGTCGGCGATGGTGCTGTCGGTGGTGATCGGCCTGGTCGTCGTGCTGGTGACGGCGGTGGCGGCCCATCCGCTGATCCACGTCGCGTTCGGCGCCAAGTACCTGGCCGGCGGCTCGTTCCAGCTCGCACCGGCCGCGTGGCTGTTCGCGCTGGCCGGGGCGACTCAGGCGCTGGTACAGCTCGCGCTGCTGGACGCGGTGGCGCGCCGGTCGCACGTGATCGGCTGGCTGGTGTTCGCCGGGATCGCGGCGGAGCTGGTGACGATCCTGGCGGTCGCGCACCACTCGGCGACCGAGCTGATCGCGACCGCGGCGTCGTTCGGGACCGTGACGGCGGCGGTGAGCCTGATCGTGTCGGCGTTGGCCCGGCATCACGCGGCTGCGCACCACCAGCCCGAGGCCACGACGGATTACGCGACTGCGACTCCATAGGAAATCGCAAGGTATATAGGGCGTCGAAGGACGCTGCGTTCGAGCGCTGCGTCATACAGGTTCCGTGCGCAGTATGTGGGCCGCCCACATGCGCGGCGCACCGGCCTGACCTTACGGTCTGGTCCATGACGACGGTGGACCTTGCGCCCGAGACCGAGAACGTGGACCTGACCGGCCGCACCGCGGTGGTCACCGGTGCGGCCAGCGGGATCGGGCGGGCCTGCGCGCTCGCGCTGGCGGCGGTGGGCGCGACGGTGCGCGCGGTGGACCTGGACGCGGAGGGCGCCGCGCGGGTCGCGCGGGCCACCGGCGGCGAGGCGCGGGCGGTGGACCTGGCCGAGCTGGACGCGGTCGGCGCGCTGGCCGCGGACGCCGACATCATCGTGAACAACGCGGGCTTCCAGGTGGTGCGCCCGCTTGAGGACTTCCCGCCGGACGCGTTCCACCGGATGCTCTCGGTCATGGTCGAGGCGCCGTTCCGGCTGGTGCGCGGGGCGCTGCCGGGGATGTACGAGCGCGGCTGGGGCCGGGTGATCAACATCTCGTCGGTGCACGGGCTGCGCGCCTCGGCGTACAAGGTCGGCTATGTGACGGCGAAGCACGCGCTGGAGGGCTTCTCGAAGGTGGTCGCGGTCGAGGGCGGGCCGCGCGGGGTGACGTCGAACTGCCTCAACCCCGGCTACGTGCGCACGCCCTTGGTCGAGCGGCAGATCGCCGAGCAGGCGGTCGCGCACGCGATCCCGGAGGACCAGGTGATCGGCGAGGTGCTGCTGGCGCGTTCGGCGACCAAGCGGCTGATCGAGCCGGACGAGGTGGCGCAGCTGGCCGTGTACCTGTGCTCGCCGCGCGCATCGTTCATCAACGGCGCCTCGCTGGCGATCGACGGGGCCTGGACCGCGCAGTAACTTTCGGCGACACTTCAGCTTCCGACGACACTGGACCGCACCGTGGCAGATCTGAACCCGCTGATCGACGACACCGTCGCGAGGACGGAGCTGGAGCTTCCGTTCCTCACGCTGCTGGTTCAGGACGCCTCGGCGGTCGAATACGACACGCCGGTCGCCCGTGCGCACTCGGACGGCGCGGGTCCCGAGGTGATCGGGCGCCTTGAGCGGGCCAGGACGCTCGCGTTGCGCGTGCGTGCGACGTTGCGGGAGCAGCGCCGGCGTGAGACCGAGCTGGCGGCTTTGTTCGAGACTGCGAGCGATCTCGCCGGTCTCCGTGACCTGGACGCGGTGCTGCGCGCGATCGTTGTCAGGGCACGCAAACTGCTCGGTACGGACGTCGCGTACCTGTCGCTGAACGACACTGAGGTCGGCGACACGTACATGCGCGTGACCGACGGCTCGGTGTCGGCGAAGTTCCAGCAGGTGCGCCTCGGCATGGGCGAGGGGCTGGGCGGCCTGGTCGCGCAGACCGCGTCGCCTTATGTCACCGCGGACTACTTCAACGACGACCAGTTTCACCACACGCATTCGATCGACTCGGCCGTGGACGAGGAGGGCCTGATCGCGATCCTCGGCGTGCCGCTGCTGGCCAGCGGCCGCGTGATCGGGGTGCTGTTCGCCTCGGACCGGCGGGTGCGGCCGTTCAGCCGCGACGAGATCGCGCTGCTCGGCTCGCTGGCCACGCACGCGGCGATCGCGATCGAGTCGGCGAACCAGCTGGCCGAGACCCAGGCGGCGCTGGACGAGCTGGCCTCGGCCAGCCGCACCATCCGCGCGCACAGCGCGTCGGTCGAGCGGGCCGCGGAGGCGCACGAGGCGCTGACCGGTCTGCTGCTGCGCGGCGCCGGGCTGGGCGAGCTGGCCGCGTCGGTGGCCGAGCTGCTGGGCGGCTCGGTGGTGATCGTGGACGAGACCGGGCGCTGCCTGTCCGGCCTGCTGGAGCCGCAGGAGCTCGACGCGGTCGGGTCGGCGGCGGCGCAGTCGGGCAAGACCGGGCGCGCGCTGCCGGCCGGCCGGCTGTGGGTCGCGGCCGTGACGGCGGGTCAGGAACAGCTCGGCGCGCTGGTGCTGCGCGGGCGTCCGGATCTGGAGCTGGCCGGCGCGGACCAGCGGATCATGGAGCGCGCGGCGACCATGACGGCGCTGCGGCTGCTCATCGAGCGCTCGGCGCGCGAGGCCGAGCACCGGGTGCGCGGCGAGCTGGTCACGGACCTGTTGGACGCGGCGGACCGGGGCGAGTCCAGCCACGAGTCGCTGCGCGAGCGGGCCCGGCGGCTGGGCGCGGACCTGGACGTGCCGTACGTCGCGGTGGTGGCGACGGCGCAGGACGCGGACCGGCAGCGGCTCGCCTCGGCGGCGGCGCACCTGGCCG
>JBOHCW010000144.1:0-8668 GCA_050725375.1 Actinocrinis sp.
GGCCGGGTACGAGGCGTGGCGCGCGCGCAAGGGCCTCGGCCCGGAAGCCGGGCAGAGCGATTCGGCGTGATCGCTTGCTGCCTGGACTCGGCGAGCGGCACCGATGCACTCGCTGAGGCGCTGCGCAGCCTGACGAGCACGGCCGCGTCGCGGGACCTGCCCGACTGCATGCCGATCCTCGGCCACGGCCTGTGGACTCGTGACAGGGTGCTGACGGAAGCTGACCTCTGATACCGGTGTCCGGCGGACGCGGCGAAAACCGTGTCAGTACCCTGCGCGTGCCAGCGCCGAGCGTTCCTGCTCGGGCGGGTAGCCCTCGTCGATCGGCGGCTCGCCCCGAGCCAGGTCCCAGCGCCGCACGTCGGCGATCGTCACCTCGATCGGGGTCGCGGGCAGTCCCGCCGCGCGCGCCTTCGCGGGATTGCGCTGCTGGGACGTCCAATGCGTGCGGACCAGCGGGAACTGCGCCGGCGCGCCGGCGGGCGGCACCTGAACGATCTCGACGTCCGTACCGGCCACCCGCGCGCAGGTCTCGATGACGCCGCCAAGCGTGATCGGGATGCCGGGGCCGACGGCGTGGAACGCGCCGCCCTGGTCCTCCAGGACGAGCTGGACGACGAGACGTGCCAGGTCACGCGCGTCGACGACCTGGACCGGTTGCTTCGGATCACCCGGCAGCGCGACGCGTCCGCCTCGTGCGGCGCGGCGGATCCAGTAGACCAGCGCGCCCGACTTGTCGTGCGGGCCGACGACCTTACCCGGACGCACGATCGTGGCGCGGTCGCCGAAGCGTGCGACCACGTCGTCTTCGCAGGCCACTTTGGACGGACCGTACGTCTCGTCGTCGAGCCGTTCGGTGTCCCGGCGCGGCGGGCGGCGCGGGGTGTTCTCGCCGCTGTTCGGGCCGATGCCCTCGCGCACGTAGACCGCGTGGCTGGAGATGAACAGGTAACGGCCGACGCGGTCGCCGAGCGCGTCCGCCGCCTGGTTGACGTGCCGCGCGACGTAACCGCTGACATCGACGACCACGTCCCAGCGGCCGGTGGCTTTCGCGAGCGCGCCGTAGTCGCCGGTGTCACGGTCGCCGATCAGCCGAGGCGCCTTCGGAAACAGCTCGGTGCCTGTTCTGCCGCGGCCGAAGAGCGTCACGTCCGCTCCGGCGCGCAGCGCGTCGGCCACGATCGCGCGGCCGACGAACGAGGTGCCGCCGAGAACCAGGATTCGCATATCCCCGACAGTAGCGGTGGAATCGCCCCCGGCAACCCGGCGCGCTCGACCCGCGGCCTCGCTGCGGGGATCTTCTCGTTCACGGTGGCCGCGTCGTTCACGGGCGCTGCTCATTCACGCTCAGCTCGTGCGCGCGCTGCTCATTCACCCGTTCATATGGGCACTGAGAAAGGCGCCGGCGCGGGCCAGGGCGGCATCGCCCTCGTCGAGGATCTCGGCGAACGCCTGGAAGACGTGCAGGACCTCGGGGGTGACGTCGAGCGTGACGGGGACGTCGTCGGCGGCGGCGCGGCCGGCCAGGCGCAGCGCGTCGTCGAGGAGGTACTCGTGCGAACCGGCCTGGATGAGCAGCGGCGGCAGGCCGGACAGGTCCGCGTAGACGGGGCTGAGCCGTCCGTCGCGGGGGTCGGCGCCGTTCAGATAGTCCCGGGCGCGGGTGCGCAGCGCGGCAGGGGTGATGACGGGGTCCAGGCCGCCGTCGGCGGGGTTGTCGGGAACCGTCAGGTCGGCCCAGGGCGAGAACAGCGCCGCGCAGGCGGGCTGCGGCAGGCCGGGCTCGTCGCGCACGGCGAGCATGAGGGCGACCGCGAGGTTGGCGCCCGCCGACTCCCCGGCCACCGCGATCCGGCCGCCGTACCGTTCGTCCTGCACGAGGGCCCGGTAGGCGGCGAGGGCGTCATCGAGGGCTGCCGGGAACGGGTCCTCGGGGGCGAGGCGGTAGTCGACGCTCACCACGCGGGCACCGGCCTTGCGGGCCAGACCGGCAGCCAGGCCGGTCGAGGCCTGCGCCGAGCCGAGCACGAAGCAACCGCCGTGGAAGTACAGGATCGTGCCGTTCGCCGCGCCCTCACGGCTCTGCACGGCCAGGGCCGGAAGCCCGCCGAGGGAGAGCGGCTCGACCGTGACGTCGGCGGGGACGGGGTTCGCCGCGACCATGTCGCGGAACCGCTCGCGCTGCTCGACGACCTCGCCGCCGAGATCGACCGGGGCGTTGCGCAGGATCCGGGCAACGGTCTCACGCTGCTGTTGGGACATGATGGGAGCCTTCCGACACGGCCGCTGGAACGGGCCACGGGACGGGCAACCGCTCGGGCGAGCAGATGCATTAGCTCTAATCTAATTATGGCTAATGCATATGTCAAAGAGAGAAGGAGGAAGCGTGGACCTGCGGCAGATCTTCGACGACCTGGTCCGGTTCGAGACCGAACTGTGGGACGGGGTCGACGCACGGCTGCGCCGCGACGCCGACCTGCCGCTCGGCAGCCTCAACGTGCTGCTCGTCGTCGAGCGCACCGAGAACTGCCGGGTCAACGAGATCGCGGCCGCCCTGTCCATCACCATCGGCGGCGCCAGCCAGGCCGTGGACCGGCTGGAGAAGCGCGGCCTGTGCGCGCGCCGGCCCAACCCGCAGGACCGGCGCTCCTCGATCATCCGGCTGACCGCGGCCGGGCAGCGGCTCACGGCGGGTGCGGGCCCGATCTTCGACGAAGAGCTGGCCGCCCGCCTCGCCGCCCCGCTCAGCCCCGCCCAACTGGACCAGCTCGCCGCGGCGCTCGGCATCCTGCGCACCGCCGCGCCCGGCTCGAACGCTCCCGCGGACCGGCGCTGACCTTCACGACGGCCGCTGCGGCGAGGTGGCGGCCACGATGAGACACTGGACCATATAGTTCAGTTCAAGTCGACCGTGGGCAGGCCGGGCCGGACAGTACGCAACAGCCCGGGACAGCACCTGCCACCGCCGCGAACCGAGGAGGACACGATGAGCGCCACCGTCGAGCCCGTCAGCACCGGGGTCGCCCACCGCATCGGGAGGTACTCCGACGCGGTCAGAGTGCGCGCGGGCCAGGATCTGGTCTTCGTCTCGGGAACGCCGGGGCTGCGTGCGGACGGCAGCGTGCCGGAGGACTTCGGCGAGGAGGCGCGCCAGGCCTGGCGCAATGTTCAGGCCGCGCTCGAAGCCGCGGGGGTCGGCCTCGGCGACGTGGTGAACGTGCGGCAGTGGCTCACCGACGCCGGCGACGTTCCCGCGTACGCGGCGGTGCGCGCGCAGTTCATCAAACACGAGCCGACGTTCATGCTGGGCGTGGTCTCAGGGCTCGTATGGCCCCGGCTCCGCGTCGAGATCGAGGTCACCGCCGCCCGTTCGGGCGCTGATGGCTGATGGCTGAATAGGTCTGACTCACGCCGCGATGCGGCCGTGGGCGCGGTACCAGGCGATCTCGTCCGCGGCGCTGTCGGCCAACGGCCGGAACGCGGCGCCCAGCTCGGTGATCGCGCGGTCGGAGGTCACCCGGCGCGGCTCGATCAGGGCCCTGATGCCGTCTCGGGTGGCCAGGGCGGGGCGGCCGGTCAGCCTGGACTGGATCTGCGACGCCGTGGCCAGGGCCAGCGCGAGCGCCGGGTTCAACCGCACGGACGGCGGCTTGCTTCCGGCGGCCCGCGCGAACGCCGCGACGATGTCGGCCATCGGCTGCCACGGCGCGGCGGCGATGTACCGCCGGCCGGAGGCTTCGGGGTCTGACACGGCGCGGTCGGCCGCCGCGACGGCGACGGCGGCCACGTCGCGCGCGTCGGTCGCGTGGTTGCCGCCGGGCGGGATCGCGGGCAGCCTGCCGTTGGCGATGTCGAGCACGAGCTTGCCGCTCGAGGTGGGCGCGGCGTCGGCCGGGCCGAACAGCCAGCCGGGCAGCACGATCGGGATCCGGATGCTGATCGCGTCGTCGGCGAGCAGCTCACGCACGGCGTCCTCGGCGCGCTTCTTGCTCGCGTGGTAACCGTTTCGCAGCGCGCGGGCATCCGGCGGCGTGCTCTCGTCCGACGGTGCGCCGTCCGCGCTCTCGCCGACTACGCCGATGGTCGAGGTGTGCACCAGCACCGGCACGCCGGCGCCGTCCGCCGCCTTGATCAGCTCCCTGACTGCGACGACGTTGGTCGCTTCGAGCGCACCGGAGTGGTCGCCGGGCTCGTAGTACTCGCGGAAGTAGGCCGCGGTGTGGAACACGGCGCCGACCCCGGCGAGCTTCGCGCGAAAGCCCGCCGGGTCGCGCACGTCGCCCTGCACGAACTCCACCGCGCCGTCCGGCAGGTCGCCGAGCAGGTCGGCGCCCTTCTGCCGGGACCTGACCAGCGCGACCACCTCGTCGCCGCGCTCGGCGAGCCGGCGCGCGATGGCGCCGCCGAGCAGTCCGGTGGCTCCGGTGACGAATGCCTTCACGAGACGGTCCTTCTCTTGTGCGGGTTCGAACCGGGCGGGTCCGAGCCGGGCAGGCTCGGGGCGGGACGGGTGGATCGTGGAGGGAATGAGGGGATTGTCTCAGACGGAGGCGGTGACCGTCGATGACGCGCCGGCCGCCGCGTCCGGCCGTGCGTCGTCGGCCGACCCCTCGGACGGGATGCCGAACCGCTGGTAGAGCCGGCGCAGCGGCGCCGGCGCCCACCAGTTCGCCGCGCCGGCCAGCCGCATCACGGCCGGCACGAGCAGGCAGCGCACCGCCGTCGCGTCCATGATGATCGCCAGCGCCAGGCCGAGGCCGAGCATCTTGGTGTTGACCACCTGCGAGTCGCCGATCGCGACCAGCACGATCGCCAGCAGCACGGCCGCCGCGGTGATCAGGCCGCCGGTCGCGCGCAGGCCCCCGGCGATGGCCTTCTCGTTGTCCCCGCTGCGGTCCCACTCCTCGCGGATGCGGGACATCAGCGCGGCCTCGTAGTCCATCGACATGCCGAACGAGACGCAGAACATCAGGATCGGAATGGTCAGGTCGAGGAAGCCGGCCACCTGGAAGTCGCCGAGCAGGAAACGCAGGTGTCCGTACTGGAACACCCACACCAGCGAGCCGAAGGTCGCGGTCAGGCTCAGCAGGTTGAGGATCAGGGCCTTGACGGGAACCAGCAGGCTGCCGGTGAGCAGGAACATCAGGACGAAGGTGACCGCCGCGATGATCCCGACGGCGAGCGGCAGGTCGCGTTCGACCGCCGCCTTGGTGTCCAGCAGCTGGGCCGGGGCGCCGCCGACCAGGACCGGGAACGGCGCGCCGGTCGCGCGCACGCCGCGGACCAGCGCGTCTGTGCTCTGCGATGCTGCGACGGTCGGCACGAGCTGGAGCCAGCCCTGCCCGCCTGGTGTGAGCATCGCGCTCTCGACGCCGGTCGGCGAGCCGGTCGACGCCCCGGCGGCGAAGGTGCCGGCCGCGGACTCGACGCGGTCGATGCCGGGCACCTTGGACAGCCGCGCGGCGTAGTCGGCCAGCTCGCCGTCGGCGGCGCTCGCGTTGCCCGGCACGTTCGAGGCGTACACCTGGATGTCCGAGTTCGCCGCGGAGCCGAAGTCGGCGCGGATGGTCTGCGCCGCGACGGCGGCCTGCGCGTTCGCCGGGAGCACGCGGTCGTCGGCCAGCCCGAAGGACACGTGCCGGAACGGCAGCGCGAGCACGACCAGGATCGCGGTGACCGCCGCCGCAACGAGCAGCGGACGGCGCATGACGGCCGTGGCCAGCGCGTACCAGGCGCGGCCGGACGGAACCGGCGACGCGGCGCCGGAGGAGCGTGCCGCCGCCTTCGCGGCCCGTCCGCGGAACAGGTTCGTCACGTTCAGCGCATTGATACGGTATCCGACCACCGCGAGCAATGCCGGGAGCACCACGACCACTGCCAGCGCGGCCAGCAGCACCACCGCGGAACCCGCATACGCGAACGAACGCAGGAAGTACAGCGGGAAGACCAGCAATGCGGCCATCGCGCCGGCGACCGTCAAGGCGCTGATGACGACGGTACGCCCGGCCGTGCGCAGGGCGGCGCGGATCGCCTCCGGCACGTCCTGGCGGCGGTTGAGCTCCTCGCGGTAGCGGCGCACCACCAGCAGGCTGTAGTCGATGCCGAGCCCGAGGCCGAGCGCGGTCGTGAGGTTCATCGCGAACACGGACACGGGGGTCACGGCCGTCAGCAGCCGCAGCACCAGCATGGTGCCGGGGATCGAGACGGCGCCGATGACCAGCGGCAGCAGCGCGGCGATCAGGCTGCGGAAGACGAACAGCAGGCAGATCAGGATCAGCGGGACGGCGACGGCCTCGGCCTTGGCCAGGTCCTTCTTGATCTGGTTGTCGGACTCGCGCCGGATCTCGGCGGCTCCGGTGACCTGGACCTTCAGGTCGCCGCTGGCGCCCTGGAGCTTGGGTGCGAGGTCGGCGATGGTCTTGGCGACGGCGTCGTCGCTGCCGGTCAGGTGCGCGGTGATCAGCGCGACGTCGCCGCTGCCGCTGCGCAGCTCGGGCGACTTGGTCTGCCAGTAGGAGGCGACGCCCTGCACGCCGGGCTGCGCGGCGAGCCGGCCGGCCAGCGTGTCGCCGGCGGCGGTCGCGGCCGGCGAGTCCACGGTCGAGCCGTCGGTCACGGTCGTGACCAGCACCAGGTTCGGCGTGCCTGAAGCAAAGTGCTGACTGAGCGCGTTGGCGGCGAGGCTGGAGTCGGCGGACGGGTCGGTGGTGCCGCCGTTGGACAGCAGCGCCGCGGCGCCGCTGCCGATCAGCGCGGCGGCGATGACGGCGAGGGCGGCCAGCGCGAGCACCAGGCGGGCGCGCCGGACGCAGAGGGCTGCGATGGAGTCGAGCATGAGGTTCCCCCCTCAGACCGCGGCGGCGCTGGGCGCGCCGGCCGGGTTGTCGACGGCGTGCCGGGGCCGGGTGACGTTGCCGGAGATCCGCGCTGCCAGGGCGCGCGGCACGAAGCGCGGGGCCTTGGTGCTGATCTTGTTCGACGCGCCGATCACCACCGAGCAGCGCCCGCGCTCCAGCGCCCGCAGGGATTGGTCGACCACCGCGCTCGGCGGCACCTTGCGCCCGAAGACGACCTCGTCGTCGTTGCCGACCACGTCGAAGAACTCTGTGTCGGTCGCTCCCGGGCAGACGCCGATGACCTTGACGCCGCGCTTGCGGTTCTCGTGCCACAGCGCCTCGCTGAAGGACAGGATGAACGCCTTCGACGCGCCGTACACGGCCATGTACGGGATCGGCTGGAAGGCCGCGATGGACGAGATGTTGAGCACGGCTCCGTCCCCGCGCTCGACCATCGGCGGCAGGAACGCGTGCGTCATCGCGACCAGGTTCGCCACGTTGACCATGACCTGGTCGTGGTCGAGCTGCGCCGCGATGGTCTCGTAGGGGCCGTAGCTGCCGAACCCGGCGTTGTTCACCAGGACACTGACGTTCAACCCGAGCGAGTCGGTGGCGGCCCGCACCTGCGCGGCCGAGCCGGGAGCGCTCAGGTCGGCGGGCACGACGTACGTCTTGACGCCGTGCGTCTGACGCAGTTCGCCGGCGATCTCCTCCAGCCGGCCGGCGCGGCGCGCGACCAGCACGAGGTCGCAGCCGCGCGAGGCCAGCCCGCGCGCATAAGCCGCGCCGATCCCGGCGGACGCGCCGGTGACCAGGGCGGTCTTGTTCCGGTACTGCATGAGGTTCCCTCCTGGGAATCGCGTGGTCCGGCGGCCCGCCCGACGAGCGGGTCAAAGCGGGCCGCCGGTGTCAATGCGCTGTCAGTACGCTGTCGGTGCGCTGAATCGAGCGTGGTGTGGCGCGGTGGCGCGGTGGCGCGGTTGGGTGCAGTGGTTCGATGCAGTGGTTCGGCGCCCGTAATTTGGTCGTGCGGGCGTGCAGGTGATGTATGTGATGTATGTGATGTACGTCCCGCCTATAGCGCCACTCTGGAACTGATGCCAGCTCAGCTGCCGGACCCCCGCGATCCGTTGTCCGCCACAGACGGACAAAACCTGCCGCCACAGAGGTGCACTCAGTCGAATGGCGCGGTTCACGGCGTGGTTCGCGGCCTTCGCCCATGCTCGACACGACGAGTCTGCTCCGGTCCCGCATGGGGCTCCTCCTCGAATCTGTGTGGGTCAACGGTGCGGGCGGACGGGCTGCCCGTGGTCTCGGCATATGTCAGGCCGCTGTGCTGAGGGCAACTGCCGGGGCCTGCGCGCCCGGCTGCGGCGAAGCGACGCCTGCGGCGCCTAGGTGGCGGGTGAGCGCGGACGTGAGCGACTGTGCGTCGACGCCGTCGATTCGGGCGGCCAGGTAGCCGTCCGGGCGCACCAGCAGGGCCGTCGGACCTGCGGAACGTCCGGTGAGCAGGTGCGCGAGCGTGCCGCGGGGTGAGTCGACGAGTGCTGCGGCGCGATCGTCGAAGCCTGATGCGACCAGCTTCGACAGGTAGACGGGCAGGGACTGGGACTGAGACTGAGACGTGGCAGATGTCTCAATTTCCGGGACAATCAGGACGTGGAAGCGCGGGTCGCGTAGCAGCCCGCCGACGGTCAGTTCGCTGCCGTCACCCGCGCTGATCGCGACGCGCGGCATTCGGCGTCCTGGGACGAGCGCCTTGGCGGCCTTGCCCGGCCTGCTGGCCTTGCCGGCCTTGGCGTTCGCCGTCAGTGCGTCTACCGCTACCG
>JBOHCW010000145.1:0-2643 GCA_050725375.1 Actinocrinis sp.
ATGGGCCACCACCTGCCCGCCACCGCGACACAACTTCAACTCCCTACCCCGGGTACGCTCCGAATCGCCCGCCTTCGACCTGCACCACCCCGAAGTCGCACTACGCGAAATCGAACTGGGCGAACGCGGGCGGCGCGCGAAGAACAGGGCCGCGGCCGGAAACGACACTGAACCCGGCGGACCCAACCGGTAACGGTCCCGGCTAGTGGCGGTCACGGTCGACGCAGGCCTTGAGCTTGTGGCGCACGTGGATGCACTGCGGGTCAGGGCTCTCACTTGGTGAACTCGACGCCGGTGAAGGTGTCATCGACGGCGACTGCGATGGCGACTGCGACGGTGACTGCGACGGTGACGGGCTCGCGGACGGCGTCGGCGTGAGACTCGGCGACGGTGTCAACATCGGTTTCGGCGCCGTCGACGCGGGCGCAGCCGGCATGTCACGTCTCAGCGCGACGTGCGGAGAACTCAGCGGCGAGATGGTCGCGACCACGCTCGGCACGCTGGACGGAACGAGTGCGCTCGACGGTACGACGACCGGCCGCGCCGATGTCCGGGTACTCGGTGCGGCGCGCGGTAGGGCCTTGACGACCGCGATGGGCGACCGGCCCGTTGTGGGCCCGCTCATCATCTGCGTCGGCCGCGCCGCCGCCGGCGCCGCCTGATGCCGCGCAGGCGATGTCTGCGGCGACGAGCCGCTGGACGCCAGTCCGATCGCGACGCCCGCGCCGACCACGCACGCCACCAGAGCCCCGACGGCCACCGACTTGCCGGCGCCGGTCGATCCGTGCGCGAGGTGCTTCGGGCTCAGGTGGCGCAGGCCGGCGGCCAGGCTGTGCCCGACCATCTGTCCACCTGAGACGGACACGCCTGACGCAGTTCCCATCGTGGTTCCGGCTGTGGCTCCGGTCGCGGCTCCCGTAGCACCCGCACCGGCACCGGCACCGGCGAGCAACGGGATGAGGAACTTCGCGCCGCCTGCCCCTGCGAATACCAGCAGCGCAGGTCCGAGCAGCGCGGGCAGACGCCGGTTCGCGAGTTCGAGGCCGGCGAGCCGGTCGCGGCAGTCGTCGCACTGCTGCGCATGCGCGCTTAAGGCAGCGACGCTGCGTGCGCCGCCGACGCTACGTATGTACGCCGGCATCTGCTCCCAGTAAGGCGCACATGCTGCGTCACGCGGGGTGCCCGGCTGCGACCGCAGGAACGCCTGACGCATGCCCTCGCGCGCGCGATGGAGCAGCACGCCCGCGGCGTTGGCGCTCGTGCCTAATCTGCGACCGACAGTGGCAACCGGCAGGTCCTCGACCTCGGCCAGCCAGAGGGCCGCGGCCCAGCGCTGCGGCAGTTGGCCGAGCACGTCAGAGAGCAGATCCACGTATGCGACGCGCTGCGCGGGGTCGGCGTCGGTCGCCGCCGAACCGCCGGTCGCGCTCCCCCACCGCCACTGCTCGTCCGGCGGTTGCGGCAGTTCCCGAGACTCATTGCGGCCGACGGTCGCGGCCAGGTTGCGAATCGTCGCGGCCAGATATGCGGGCACGTTGTCGATGGAGTGGCCGGCGGATATTCGGCGCCAGACCCGGAAATGCGCCTCGGCGACCAGGTCCTCCGCCGACCAGGGGTTACCGGTCAGCGACTGTGCGTATCCGACGAGCCTGGCGTGATGCTGCTGGTAGATGTCCGCGTAAGCGTCCAGGTCGGGCGTTTCGGCCACGCCTTCCACACCGGGATCGCCCGCATTGCGCGGCACGTCGGCGGACGCGTCGGAGTACTGCGGCGTGGACATGGTTGATTCCCCCTGCGTACGCGCGTCTGCGTGTGTGCTCGACGTAGGCCGATCCGTGATGAACCACGCCGGTATTACCGGATTCGGCCCTTTCTAACAGTCACCGTCGACTGATTTCCACCCACTGACATCGGTGTGACTCGGATCACAGTGATTCAGGCGCGAATCGGCGTAATAGCGCCTTCGGCTTCCCGGTCTCTGTAGCGACAAAAAACAGCTCCCAAGGCACCGAAGACGAGAGGTACCGCCATGCTCGCCACCGTGGACCTGGCCCTTAACGGCCGTCTGATCATCGGACCCCGGTTCTCCCGACCGATCCACGCCAACCTGAGGTACCTCAGTGACGATCCGTTCGCCGTGCACCTCACGTTCCCGGCCGCGATCAGCCTGGAGGGCGCTGACGTGGAGTGGGTCTTCTCCCGCGAACTGCTGGCCGGCGGCATGCGCGAACCGGCCGGCGACGGCGACGTGCACCTGTGGCCGTGCGGCCCGGACCGGGTGATGGTCGAATTCGAGTCGCCGCACGGCACGGCGATGGTCGAGTTCGGTTCGGCCGATCTGCGTAGCTTCCTGCGATGGTCATACCGATCCGTGCCGCTTGGCCGCGAGGCGGACTGCCTGGACCTCGACACCGAATTGAGCACGCTGCTGGACGCCGGGCCGTGACGGCGCAGGTGCCCGTCACCCCCGACACGCGTGGCGCGCGCGTCACGACCGGGCGATTCACCCGCTTTCGCGTATTTTGGTGGATATGGGCGAACGGGCTGGTCAGACGCATGACGAGATGGTCCCCGGCGTCGACGCCGGCTTCGGCTTCGGCGATCCGCCGCCGGCCGAACGTACCGACGTCCGGCGGCGGCACC
>JBOHCW010000146.1:0-2370 GCA_050725375.1 Actinocrinis sp.
ATCCAAGACCATCGCGCCGAGATCGCGGCGGTACGCGATCACTCCGCCAAGATGGTTGCGCTGTCCGGACGCGATGCTGTCGATACGTGGGCACAGCTTGAGATCATCATGGGCCAGTTGCGCAGCGTCGAGGCGCTGCTGCAGCAGCCGGGCCCGTTCATCTACACCGCGGCGCGGACGTCCTTGCGGTCCGTCGAGCTGTCGTAGACGCTCGCGGTCCCACCGACCGCCAGACGAGGTCTGAACCGGCCTCGCTGAGGCCCGATTTCCAAGATCACGCAGAATTCTTGCGGACCTTTTGCGGACTAAACGATTCTTGATCTTGAATGTCGTGATCTTGACGAAGTACTACAGATCAATGATTCTGGGAGCTATAGCCGGGTGGGCCCCGTGGGACTCGAACCCACAACCTACGGATTAAAAGTCGGAGCTTGAACCTGCCACCTCTTGGTGAGCAGTGATGTTCAAGCTCCGTTTTTGCTGCTCAGAGCCTTATCCAGTGCCGTACGGTACCGGCTCTGATTCGCCGATCACGGACGATCCGTGAGCAGTCGGTGAGCAACCACACCCCCGAAGAACAAGCGGCCCCGCCCGGTGTTAGCAGCACCGGACAGGGCCTAGACCCAAGACCCCAAGGAGGTCTACGGATCATGCGAGCCATTGTCCCGATTCAGGCGCCCGCCGTCACGCCGGCCCTGTCCGCGCGCGTCGAGCGCGCCCTGAAGATCGTGTCCGGCCGTTCGGTCGAGGACACCCTCGACGGCATCACCGCCGTCCTGGCGGACGCCGAGCGGCGGCCGCGGCCCTACTGGCTGGGCGTGCCGTGCCCGCCCTGGTGCGAGGGCCTGCACAACGCCGACGACCGGTTCGACGACCGCGCTCACATGTGGCTGAGCACGCCGCTTGACCTGTCCCTGTACGAGTTCGGCGCCGGCGAGCACCGCGGGCCGGGCCGGATGATGCTCGCGGTCGAGCAGCACTACCGCGACGCCGAGCCCCGTATCGACGTGGTCGTGCCACGCGCCGAGTACAGCCGGCCGCACGAGGTCGCCGGCGAGAGCACGGTGTCGCTCACGGCCGCCGAGGCGCGGGTATTGCACAGGCAGCTCGGCGAGGTGCTGGCTGCCGTTGACGGGCCGCGGCCGGCCGCTGGCGGTTCGGCGGACCCGCTGGCGGTCATGCTCGACGCCGCGCACGTCGAGGGGTTCGACGCCGTCGCGTCCGGGCTCTCGCAGCTCGACGCCGACTGGTTCGCCGCGTGCACGGCTGCGCGGGTCGAGGTCGGGCGGCGCGCCGAGGTCGAGGCGGTCGACGCGGCGCTGGCCGAGGCCTGCGCCTCACCGGCGCTGCGCGTTCGCGTGATGGACCGGGTCGGCTCGCTCGCAGCGTCGCCGGCCTGGGACGTCGCCAGCGACGCCGAGGCCGCGTCGCTGGCGTACACGCTGGCCGCGATCGACGCCGCGGTGTGCGGCCAGGACGACCAGGCGTGGTCCTGGTTCCGGCAGGCGCGCCAGGTCGCCGGCGAGGACGCGCGCGGCGGGAGCGAGCGGTGAGCCAGGCCACTGCCCGATCGGCGGCCGGCGCCACGGCGAACACCGCTGACACAGCCTTCCTGCGCCAGCTCTACGCGCTCGACGACCTGCGCCTGTTCGTCATGTGCCACAGCGTGTCCAACGCGCCGCTTCCGCTACTGAACTGGTCGCTCGGACTACGCGGCTACGACGCGAGCGCCCAGCTGCGCGACGGTGAGGGCGCCGTCGAGACGCTGACCGCGTACGCGGCCGCGCTCGGCACGACGGTGCACCGGCGAGAGAAGCCGGATCGCACGGTCTACAGCGTGCGCGCCGTCCTTCCGCAGTGCGGCCGCGAGCGGCCCCGTCCGCGTACCCGCGTACTGATCCGTCTGAGCGCGCGCCACGGCCGGCCGGATCGGAGCGTGACCGGATGATGCTGAACTTCGGCCCGATCAAGCTCGACACCAAGGGCCTGCCCGCCGTGGCCGACATTCACGTCAACCGGCCTGTGTCCGAGGACCGGCCGGCCCTGGTGTACGTGCGGCTCGCCGGGCGCCGCCGGGCGGATGTCGAGAAGTGGGCCGAGCGGCTCGGCGCCGAGGTGACCGAGCAGATCAACCGGCTGTACGAGCACGACGCGACGCCGCTGGAGTTCTGCGCCACGGTCGAGGCGGACGGCTTCCGGGTGGAGGTCTACACCCGCGCCGCCGCCGCGAGCGCCGCGCCGGTCCTGCACTGGCCGGCGCCCGGCCTGTACGTCACCACCTGGTGCCACGGCGAGCCGCTGAACGCCGACGCGTTCGCGCCCGGCGAGGCGGCCGTGACCTGTCCGCAGTGCGCCGTCCTGGTCGTCGGC
>JBOHCW010000147.1:0-5811 GCA_050725375.1 Actinocrinis sp.
CGTGCCTACGAGCCCCAGATCGAGTCCCTGCAAAAGGGCGTTGAAGTGGTGGTGGGCACCCCCGGCCGCCTGATTGACCTGTTGCGCCAGCGCCACCTGAACCTGAAGAACGTCAAGATCGTCATCCTCGACGAGGCCGACGAGATGCTGGACCTGGGCTTCCTGCCCGACGTCGAGCGGATCATCGCGCAACTGCCCGCGGACCGGCAGACGATGCTGTTCTCCGCGACCATGCCCGGCCAGGTCATCTCGCTGGCCCGGCAGTACATGAACCGGCCGACGCACATCCGCGCGGCCGACCCGGAGGACCCGGGCGCGACCGTCAAGAACATCGCGCAGTTCGTCTACCGGGCGCACTCGCTCGACAAGGTCGAGATCCTCTCGCGCATCCTGCAGGCCGACGGCCGCGGCCTGACCATGATCTTCGCCCGCACCAAGCGCACCGTCGCCAAGATCGCCGAGGAGCTGGCCGACCGCAAGTTCGCGGTCGCGGCGGTGCACGGCGACCTCGGCCAGGGTGCCCGCGAGCAGGCGCTGCGCGCCTTCCGCAACGGCAAGATCGATGTGCTGGTGGCCACGGACGTGGCCGCACGCGGCATCGATGTCGAGGGCGTCACACACGTGATCAACTTCCAATGCCCCGAGGACGAGAAGGTGTATACGCACCGGATCGGCCGTACCGGGCGCGCGGGCAACAAGGGCACCGCGGTGACCTTCGTCGACTGGGACGAGGTACCGCGCTGGCAGCTGATCAACAAGGCGCTGGCGCTGCCGTACCCGCAGCCGGCCGAGCTGTACTCGACCTCGCCGCAGCTTTATGCCGAACTCGGCATCCCGACGGGCATCAAGGGCGTGCTGCCGCGCCAGGAGCGGGTGCGCGAGGGCCTGGCCGCCGAGCAGATCGAGGACCTGGGCGAGACCGGCCGCGGCCGCCAGCAGCGCGGGAGCACGGGCGGCGGCACCGGCGGAGGCCATCGCGGCGGCGCCAAGGACGCCGCTCCGAAGCAGGAGCGCGCACCGCGCACGCCGCGCCAGCGCAACCGTACCCGTCGCGGCGAGAACGTCGCGGAGAACGGTAACGCGACGGTGGCCGAGGTTACGAGCGCCGGTGCGCCGGTAACCGAGGCGCCGACCACTAAGGCCACCGTGGCGGCTGTGGTGGAGCCGGTGTCCGAGACCGCTCTGCAGGCGTCGAAGACCGAGAAGGCACCGCGTAAGCGCACGCGGGCGCGTAAGGCGGCGCCGTCGTCGTCATCGAACACTGGCGGCAGCGTCCGGCTGGAGTCCGGTTCGCTGGCCGACCCGGTCGTGCAGACGGCCGAACCGGCTCCGAAGACGGAGAGCACGACGGCCGTCGCGGCACCGTCCGCGAGCGACATCGAGCTGAAGACTCAGCCCGTGGCCGCGCGTAAGCGCACCCGGGCGCGTAAGACGGCCGCTCCGGCTGAAGGCACCGCCACGGTGGCTGAGGACGTGTCGGCCGCGACCGCCGCAGCACCGTCCGAGGACGAGCTCGCGGCGGGTCCGGTGGCGAACCCGCGCCGCACCCGGGTGCGCTCGCCGCGCCCCAAGCGGGCGGCCGGTGCGGCCGACGCGTCCGAGGCAGCGGTCGAGACGCCGTCAGCGGATCAGTAACCCGCAACCCGTGGTTCGGCCGGCACTGATTTAATCGGTGCCGGCTGAACCACGTAGACAGGCGAGAAAGGCCGGGCGCATCGTGTCCACCCCTGATTCCATGGACCTGCCACGATGCGCCGGCCGGGTCGACCTCGCCCCGGCCGGCGTGAAGCGGCCGGTCGCCGCGCTTGATGCGCGCCCCGACGGCGAGCCGCGGGCGACCATCCTGATGGTGCCGGGTTTCACCGGCTCCAAAGAGGATTTCCTGCACCTGCTCGAACCGCTGGCCGAGGCCGGTGTCCGCACGGTCGCGATCGACCAGAGCGGCCAGTGCGATACACGCGGCGTCGACGACACGGCCGCGTACGCCGTCGCCGGCCCGGGCGGCGGCAGCATCTTCGCGACCGATATCCGAGCCCTGGTCGCCGATCTCGCCGCGCAGGACACCGGACCGGTGCACGTGCTCGGCCACTCGTTCGGCGGGCACGCCGTCCGCGAGGCGCTGGTAGGCGCCGAGTCGCCGCTGCCACTCGCGTCACTGACGCTGCTCGACGCCGGACCGGCGGCCGTCGTCGGCCAGTCCTCCGTCGAACGACTCAAACTGCTGTTGTCGATCGAGACGGAGCTGACACTCGGTCAGGTGCACGAGCTGAGCCCGGTCGACCGGCACAGCGACCCGGCCGTGCGTGATTTCCTGCTGCACCGCTGGCTGTCGAACGAACCGGCCTCGCTGTTCGGCATGGCACGCCGACTACTCGGCGAGCAGGACTGGACCGGCGACCTTAAGGCACAGCTCGACGCGTGGAACCTGCCGTGCCTCGTCGTGGCCGGCGAAGGCGAGGACGTATGGCCGTCGCCGCTGATCAGCGAGATGGCCGACCGGCTCGGCGCGCGGTACGTGGAGATCGCCGACGCGGGCCACTCCCCCAACACCGACCAGCCGGCCGCGCTGGTGAAGGTGCTCGCCGACTTCTGGCTCAGCTGAGCACCCTGACAACCGGTTTCGCCGACACGTTGAGACGGTTGCCGGTCTGAGAGGTCGTTTGAGACGGCGGTCAGGCCAGCTTCGAGAACGCGATCGAGGCGTTCGCCACCATCTGCACCGCGATCGCGGCCAGCAGCAGACCGGCGATCCGGGTGACCAGCGTGACGCCGGAGTCCTTGATCACTCGGATGATGTAGACCGAGAAACGCATCGTCAGCCAGATCACCACGTGCGTGAGCAGGATCGCGGCGGCCACCGCCACGAAGTCGCGCGAACTGTGGATCTGCTGCACGAACACGATCACCGCCACGATGGCGCCCGGGCCGGCGAGCAGCGGGGTGCCCAGCGGCACCATCGCCACGTTCACGTCCGCGGTCTCGCTCGGCTCGTCCGCCCGCCCGGTCAGCAGTTCCAGCGCGATCAGCAGGAGCAGCAGCCCGCCCGAGCCCTCCAGCGCCGGTACCGAGATGCCGAGGTAGCGCAGGATCTGCTGGCCGAACGCGGCGAAGCAGGAGATCACCAGCAGCGAGACCAGCGCGGCCTGCTGGGCCAGCCGGCGGCGGGCGCGCTGCGATCGGCCTGAGGTCAGCGCCAGGAAGATCGGCACGGTGCCCGGCGGGTCCATGATGACGAACAGTGTGATGAACGACGTGCCGAAGAGGGTGACGTTCACGCCGTCACCGCCCGCGCAGCCACGGCGCGTCGTGGAACAGCGCCTCGTACGCCTCTTGGCTGGTCGTGTTCTGCCCGAGCCGCACGGTCTTGCGCGTGCCGTGGTAGTCGCTCGAACCGGTCGGCACCAGGCCGAGCTCCGAGGCCAGGCCCCTTATGCGAGCGCGCGCGGCCTCGTCGTGGTCGACGTGGTCGACCTCGATGCCGCGCAGGCCGGCCCGCGCCAGGTCGGCGATCTGATCGTCCGTCACGATCCGGCCGCGGGCGCCCGCCGCCGGGTGCGCGAACACCGCCACGCCGCCTGAGGCGCGCAGCAGGTCGAGGGCGCGGTACGGATCGAGGGCGTACTTGTCGACGTACGCGCGGCCTCCGTCGGCCAGCCAGTCCGAGGAGAACGCCGCGTCCACGGACTCGACGACGCCCGCGTCGACCAGTGCGCTGGCGACGTGCGGACGGCCGATCGAGGCGGACCCGGCGATCTGCTGCACCTGCTCCCAGGTGATCGGCGCGCCCAACTCCCGGCAGCGGCGCACGATCAGCTCGGCGCGCCGCTCGCGGTCGTCGCGCAACAGGTTGCGCTCACGGATGAACTCGGGCTCGGCGCGGTCGAATCCGTAGCCCAGCATGTGGATCTGGACGCCGCCGAGCCGACAGGACAGTTCGGCGCCGGGCACCACCGTCACCCCGAACCGTTCGCCCGCCGCGGCGGCCTCGTCCCAGCCGGCCGTCGTGTCGTGATCCGTGATCGCGATGACGTCCAGGCCGGCGCTCTTGGCCGCCTCGACCAGCTCCGTCGGAGAATCGGTGCCGTCGGAGCACGAGCTGTGCGTGTGCAGGTCGATACGCATCCTGATCCCGACGTGTAGAGGGCGCGCGGACACGCCTATCGCGCGCCGGACGGCAATCACCTTACAGCGACCGCATTGCGCAGAAGAATCGCGCGCCTGAAGCATGCCCAGGCGTACAAGCCGGACATCGTTGTTCTGGTAAGAGCCGGCTTAGCCGAAGAAGCGCGACGAGAGCGAGCCGACCGGTAGGTGCCCGATTTCCGAACCGGCGTCGCGAAGGTCGGTGAGCACAATGTCCTCATAAAGCAACGTGCCGGCGAGTGCAGGCCACAGCACCAGCCATAGCCACATGCCGCGTGCCTCGCCGACAAACACCGCGCGGTCGCCGGTGCCGGGCACCGACCACATCGGTGTAGGGCGCCCCGCTGCATAAACCTTCGCGTGTGCAGCGGTGTCGTCGAAGATCGGGCCGGGGTCGGGTCCGGGCAGCCCGGCGAACCGCGCACCGAGCCCTATCCCCATCTCCTCCGCGATCAGCAGCATGTCGCCCTCGCCGCCGAACGGGGACGGCCCGCTGGCGGCCACCACCGTGGCACGAGCGCCGGTGTGGTGGTCGCCCGCGTAGGCGACGCCGCTGAACAGCCAGTGGTGCGGCAGCGGCCACGGCATCCACAGCGGCACCTGTGAGCGTGCGACCACAGAGCCAAGGACGGCCGGGCTTGGCGCGAGGATCGGCTGCACTGGATGCACCGCACCGTGCAGCTCGCAGGTCCACAGTTCGACGCCTGATCCGGGCGAGTGCATCGGCAGCAGGTCGACCGGCAAATCGGCCAGATTGTCCGGCACGGTGTCGGGCACCGGCCGCACCAGTTCCTCCGGAACCACGGTCAACTGGGCCGACGGATCGCCGGGAGCACGTACCCTGCTCCCGCACCGTGGGCAGCTCGGCTCGCCCTTCATGGACTGAACAGTCCCCCGTTCGGGCATCCCTCGTCAAGCGTCGGTCACTCTGACGGGGGCCAACCGGGTCCGGCGGCCATTAGGCAGTCGCCGAGTATCAACTACCCGGCTTAGGAAAGCGGTTGCGGCCTGCCCGGTTGCTCACCGCCGCGCGCTTCACCGTAGGAACGCTTCGGCACCATGACTTTACGGCGGAATACGCACACGACGGTGCCATCCTGCTTATAGCCGCGGGTCTCCACATATACGACACCACGGTCGTCCTTGGACTTCGACTCGGTCTTATCGAGCACGGTGGTCTCACCGTAGACGGTGTCGCCGTGGAAGGTCGGCGCGATGTGCCGCAGCGACTCGACTTCCAGGTTCGCGATGGCCTTGCCGGAGACATCGGGCACTGACATGCCGAGCAGCAGCGAGTAGACGTAGTTGCCGACCACCACGTTGCGCTTGAAGTCGGTGGCCTGCCCGGCGTAGTTGGCGTCCAGGTGCAGCGGGTGGTGATTCATGGTGAGCAGGCAGAAGAGATGATCGTCGTACTCGGTCACCGTCTTGCCCGGCCAGTGCTTGTAGACGGCACCGACCTCGAACTCCTCGAAGTAGCGGCCGAACTGCATCGCGGTCAGCTCCTCACGGCGGGGGGCGGGTCCCCGCCATCCTGCCGTAAGAAGTTACCGATCGGTAGCACCTGTCCGGCGTGCTCTCCGTCACGTGCCGGACCGGCGATCCGCACCGCCCGGCGCCGACGGCGGCGCTACTCGGCGCCGTTGCGGTCCGCGCCGTCCTCGTCGC
>JBOHCW010000148.1:0-3270 GCA_050725375.1 Actinocrinis sp.
GATTGCGGGCGCGCGGGCTGTGGCGCGAGGAGCGCGGCGGCAACCTGTTCGACGGATCAGCGCCCTTCTACGCGGCCTACCCGTGTTCGGACGGCCGCTTCGTCGCCGTCGGGGCGGTGGAGCCGCAGTTCTACGCCGAACTGCTCGACCGGCTCGGCCTGTCCGATCGGATCGATACCGCCGCGCAGTACGACGGTGCCACCTGGTCCGGGACGCGGCGGGTGCTCGCCGAGGCGTTCGCGGGCCGGACGCGCGACCAGTGGGCCGCCGTCTTCGCGGAATCAGATGCCTGCGTCACGCCGGTGCTCACGCCCTGGGAGGCGCCCGGGCACCCGCACAACCAGGCGCGCGGCACGTTCACAACCGTCGCGGGCCACGTGCACCCCGCGCCCGCGCCACGGTTCTCGCGCACGCCTGCCGACGTGCCGCCCGCACCGCCCCGCGTCGCGGCGGACGGTGACTGGCCGACCCCGGGTCAGGCCCCGGTGTCAGCCACGCGGCCGGAAAACGAAGGCTGACATTCACTCACCGCGGCCGCTGACCGCGATGCCCACGCCGAGGCCGACCATCGCCAGGCCGCCCGCACCGCCGACCGCCGACAGGCGCTTGGGTGACTTGGCGAACCAGTCGCGCGCCGTGCCGGCGACCAGGCCCCAGCTGGAATCGCACAGCAGCGCGATCATCGAGAACATGGTCGCGAAGATCATCATCTGCAGCGGCACGTGGCCCCGCGCGCGGTCGACGAACTGCGGCAGGATCGCGCCGAAGAAGATCGCCACCTTCGGATTCGTCAGTCCGACCAGCATGCCCTGCCGCGCCGCGCGCAGACCGGAGACGTGACCGTGCGACCGCGTACGGGCGGATCCGGCGCCGTCGCCGGCATTGTCGCCGTCGCGCTCGCTCTGCTGCTCGAACGCGTCCGGCTGCATGCCCTCGTGTAGTGCGTTTCGGTGCCGGAACGCGTTGACCCCGAGGAACACCAGATAGGCGGCACCGACGAGCTTGAGCCCGGAGTAGACCAGATCGGAGCGCTCGACGATGGCGCCCAGGCCGAGCGAGACCAGCAGCGACTGCGCATACGCCCCGAGGGTGCCGCCGGCCGCCGTGGTCACCGCGGTCCGCCTGCCGTAGGCCAGCGCGCGCCCGACGACGAACAGTACCTGCGGGCCGGGCACCAGGATGATGATGACCGCCGTCAGTAGGAACGGCAGAATGTGCTCGGTTGGTATCACGAGCTCACGCTAATACGCCACGGCCGGAACATGCCCGTGGTTTTTCCTTCAGAGGGCTAACCACCCCCTCAGAACTCGGTGACCTTACCCCGGTCCAGTTCGAGGCGGCGCGTGACGTGTACGGCGTTTAGCATCCGCCGGTCGTGCGTCACCAGAAGCAGTGTTCCCGAGTACGAGTCGAGCGCCGACTCCAGCTGCTCGATCGCCGGCAGGTCCAGGTGGTTCGTCGGCTCGTCCAGCACCAGCAGGTTCACGCCGCGCGACTGCAGCAGCGCCAGCGCCGCGCGGGTGCGCTCGCCGGGCGAGAGGGTCGCCGCCGGACGCAGCACGTGGCCGGACCGCAGGCCGAACTTCGCCAGCAGTGTCCTGACATCGGCGGGCGCCTGCTCGGGCACCTGCTCGCTGAAGGCGTCCAGCAGCTTCTGCCCGCCGAGGAACAGGCCGCGCGCCTGGTCGATCTCGCCGACGACCACACCCGGGCCGAGCGAGGCCGCGCCCGCGTCCGGGGCGAGCCGGCCGAGCAGCACGGCCAGCAGCGTCGACTTGCCCGAGCCGTTCGCGCCGGTGATCGCGACCCGCTGCGCCCAGCCGATCTCCAGATCGACCGGGCCGAGGGTGAACCCGCCGCGCCGCACCTCGGCGCCGCGCAGCGTCGCGACCACCGCACCGGAGCGCGGCGCCGCGGCGATCTCCATCCGCAGCTCCCACTCCTTGCGCGGCTCGTCGACCACGTCGAGCCGTTCGATCAGCCGGTCGGTCTGGCGCGCCTTCGCCGCCTGCTTCTCGGTGGTCTCGCCGCGGAAATGCTTGACGTGCTTGTCGTTGTCCGTGGCCTTGCGCCGGGCGTTGCGCACGCCCTGCTCCATCCACGCGCGCTGCGTGCGCGCCCGCGCTTCGAGGTTCGCCTTCGTGTCGGCGTACTGCTCGTAGTCTCCACGCGCGTGCCGCCGCGCGACCTCGCGCTCCTCCAGATAGGACTGGTAGCCGCCGCCGAACACGTTGACCTGCTGCTGGGCGAGGTCCAGCTCCACGACGCGGGTGACGGTCCGGGTCAGGAACTCGCGGTCGTGGCTGACCAGCACCGTCCCGGCGCGCAGCCCGGAGACGAACGACTCAAGCCGCTCCAGGCCGTCCAGGTCCAGGTCGTTGGTCGGCTCGTCGAGCAGGAACACGTCGTACCGGCTCAGCAGCAGCGAGGCCAGACCGGCCCGGGCCGCCTGGCCGCCGGACAGCGTGGTCATCGACTGGTCGAGATCGACCGACAGGCCGAGGTCGTCCGCGACCTGCCCGGCCCGCTCGTCCAGATCCGCGCCGCCGAGCGCGAGCCAGCGCTCCAGCGCGAGCGCGTACAGGTCGTCGGCTCCCGGCCGCTCGGCGACCAGCGCCTCGGTGCCCGCGTCGAGATCGCGCTGAGCGTCGGCGACTCCCGTGCGCCTGGCCAGGAACGCGCGCACGGTCTCGCCCTCGCGCCGGTCCGGCTCCTGCGGCAGGTAACCGACGGTCGCGGTCGGCGGACTGAGCCGCACCTCGCCGTGTTCGGGCACGTCGAGCCCGGCCAGCAGCCGCAGCAGCGTGGACTTGCCGGCGCCGTTCGCGCCGACCAGACCGATCACGTCCTGCGGCGCGACGACCAGTTCGAGTCCGGCGAACAGGACCCGTTCGCCGTGGCCGGCCGACAGATCTTTGGCAAGGAGGGTGGCGCTCACAATCTGAAGATGTTATCCGGACTAACGATCTGCCGCTTGCCATTACCCCCGGCGGCCGACCGCGCAGGAGCGGGCTGAGGGCCTAAAGCGGCTGATCGGCGGAAGCGGCGGCCCCGGCCACGGGATCGACCGGATCGAGCGGTTCCTCTGGAGGACCAAGGGAGCCCAGTTCGTCCGGTTCGTTCGGATTGAGTCGCAGCTCCCTGACGATCGCCCACGCTATCGACACGAACGGCACCGCCACCACCGCGCCCATCACGCCCGCGACGATGGAGCCGGCAATCACCGAGACCGCCACCGCCACCGGGTGCAGCCGCACCGCCCAGCCCCTG
>JBOHCW010000149.1:0-5511 GCA_050725375.1 Actinocrinis sp.
GTTCCGCGGCGCGGTCAAGAAGATCCGAGCGGCCGCCGACGCGGTCGGGGCCGCCTGTGGCATCCTCGCCCCCGACGCGGCGGCCGCACGTCGCTACGCCGAGGACGGTTTCCGCTTCATCGGCGTGGCCTCCGACGCCACGCTGCTGAGTCAGGCCGGCCGTTCCGTAGTCGAAGCGCTCGCCGCCCCGCCGATTCAGTAGCCTGACAGAATGCCTGAGCCACACTCCCGAACACCTTGCCGGCCGGGTTCGGCTTCTACGACACGCCGAAATCGGTCGCAGGGTATTCCCAGACCATACGGATGCTTATTAAGGTTGGCGCCAGGGTAACTATCGGCTGTATCTCGTTGGACGGATGGTAACGGATGACCAGTCAGGGATTCCGCAACGCTCATGTGGCGACAGAGCAGCGGAACGCTCCGGCTATGCGCAGGTCCGCGGGCCTGGCGATCGACGTGCGCGGCGCGGGACATACCCTTCGGGGCGGCCAACAGGTGCTGCGGCCCGTGTCGCTGTCCATCCGCCCCGGTTCGCTGGTCGCCGTCGTCGGCCCCAGCGGCGCCGGCAAGACACTGCTGCTCGACGCCCTCGCCGGGGTCACCCTGCCGACCGAGGGAGTGGTGCTGCACGACGGCGCCACCTGCCGGGCGCACGACGATATGGCCGTGGCGCCGATCGGATACGTGCCGCAGGACGACATCATCCACCAGTCCCTTCCGCTCGATAGAACCCTGCGATACGCGGCGCGACTGCGACTGCCCGCCCGCACCCCGGAAGCGCAGATCGACCAGGAGGTCGCCGAGGTCCTCGCGGCCCTCGGACTGACCGCCCAGGCGAAGACCCTCGTCAGGCTGCTGAGCGGCGGCGAGCGCAAGAGGGCCAGCATCGCGGTCGAGCTGCTGTCCCGGCCCACCGCGCTGTTCCTGGACGAGCCGACCTCCGGGCTCGACCCCGCGATCGCCGCGGACCTGGTGGAGCTTCTGGACAAGATCGCGGCGGGCGGCACCACGGTGGTGTTCACCAGCCACAACCCGCAGGACCTGGCCGACTGCGACCTGCTACTCGTGCTCGCCGCGCACGGTCAGCTCGCCTTCGCCGGCTCCCCGGCCAACGCGCTGGCCCATTTCCGCGTGCGCGGTTTCGACGAGATCTACCGGGAGTTGGCCGCGCAGAGCGACCCGGAGGTGTGGGCCGCGCGGCTGCCCGCGGGCTCGCCCACCGCGGTACCGGTCAGGGGCACCAGGATGGCCCAGGCCGCCGGCCCGGTGCAGAACCCCGGTCGGCGGCTCGGCGCGTTCGGCCAATGGCGGCTGCTGACCCGGCGCAGCCTCGACCTGCTCACCCGCAGCCGGCTGACGCTGGCGATCCTGCTCGGCTCGCCGCTCATCATCATCCTGATGTTCCTGATGATGTTCCGGCCCGGCGCCTTCGGGTTCGCCGCACCGAGCCCGAACACCTCGATGATGATCCTTTTCTGGATCGCCTTCGGCGGTTTCTTCTTCGGGCTGACCTACGGTCTGTCGCAGATCTGCGACGAGGTCGCGATCCTACGGCGCGAGCGGATCGTCGGGGTGCGCATCATCCCCTACCTGGCCTCGAAGTTCACCGTGCTGCTGCCGATCCTGGCGGCAGTGGACGCGGTGCTGCTGGTCACCCTCGGCGCCACCGACCGGCTGCCCGCCTTCGGCGCGGCCGACTGGGGCCGGATGTTCCTCACGCTGCTGCTGTGCTCCAGCTGCGCGCTCGCCCTCGGCCTGTTGGCTTCCGCGGCGGTCTCCTCGCCGTCGCAGGCCACGCTGATGCTCCCCATGCTCTGCTTCCCGCAGGTGCTTTTCGTGGGCGCCTTCCTGCCCGTCCCCGTGATGGCGCTGCCCGGCCGCGTCCTTAGTTACCTCATGTCCAACCGCTGGGCATTCGACGCCCTCGGCACCACCGCGGGACTGCCGCGGCTGTGGCGGGACGGTAGCTCGCCCCTCGGGCCGCCGTTGCTCCAATCGTACGGCGACACGTTCGACGGTTCCGTCCCGAAGGAGTGGATGCTGCTGATCGGCTTCATGTTCGTCTTCCTGATCGCGGCAGCACTGGTACTCGCCCGCAAGACCCCGCGCAGGCGGCTCACCAGCCGCTGAGCGCAGCCGCCGTGCGACGCGGCCGTCAGAGCCCGTACACCTCCGCCACCCCGGGGCGACGAGATGATCAAGACGCATTCCCAGGCCGACAGCCGGCCGCGATCCACCGAAACGGCCCGCTTCCTGTCCGATTACCCGGAGTACGAGCGCACCGGCATCCTCGACGAGGTGCGCCGTACCGAATACGCGCACCTCGACCGCACCGGCCACGTCTACCTCGACTACACCGGCGCGTGCTTGGCCGCGTCCGCGCAGTACCGCGCGCACGCCGAACGGCTCACCGACGAGTGCTTCGGCAATCCGCACTCGCAGAACCCTGCCTCCCGGGCCTCCACGGAGCGGATCGAGCGCGCGCGCGACGCGGTGCTCGCCCACTTCAACGCCGACCCCGCCGAGTACGCAGCCATCTTCACCGCGAACGCCACCGCGGCCTGCCGCCTGGTCGGCGAGTCGTACCGCTTCGAGCACGACAACCGGTTCGTGCTCACCTTCGACAACCACAACTCGGTCAACGGAATCCGCGAGTACGCCCGCGCGCGACGCACCCCCGTGCACTACATCCCGGGCAGCTTCGAGGACCTGCGCACCGATACCGCGCTGGTGCGCGCGGCGCTGGCGAAGCAGCTCACCGGCCGGCGCGGCCCGGCCGGCCTGTTCGCCTACCCCGCGCAGAGCAACTTCTCCGGGGTGCGCCACCCGCTGGAGTGGATCGAGCTGGCGCACGAGCACGGCTTCGACGTCCTGCTCGACGCCGCCGCCTATGTGCCGACCAACCGGCTGGACCTGTCCGTGGTGCAGCCCGACTTCGTGACGGTCAGCTGGTACAAACTCTTCGGCTACCCCACGGGCCTCGGCTGCCTGATCGCCAGGCGCGAGGCGCTGGCCAGGCTGCGCAGGCCGTGGTTCTCCGGCGGCACTATCCAGGCGGTCAGCGTCCAGGGCGACTGGCACGCCATGGCTCCCGACGAATCGGCCTTCGAGGACGGCACGGTCAACTACCTGGCCATCCCCGACGTCGAGTTCGGCCTGCGCTGGCTGCACAATCTGCGGCTGGAGCTGATCAACGAGCGGGTGCGCTGTCTGACCGGCTGGCTGCTGCGCCGGCTCGGCGAGCTGAACCACGGCAACGGCGCGCCGTTGGTCCGTATCTACGGGCCACGCGACACCGAGGCACGCGGCGGCACCGTCACCTTCAACTTCCTCGACCCGAACGGCCGGGTGCTCGACGAGCGCCTGGTCGAGCGCGAGGCGGCGGACGCGCGGATCAGCCTGCGCACCGGTTGCTTCTGCAACCCGGGAGCGGGCGAACTGGCCTTCGGCATCGGCCGCGGCCCGCTGCGCGGACGCATCAACCGCCGGGTCCGCAGCATCGACGAGTACCTTCACAGCCTGCGGCTGCCGAGCGGAGGAGCGGTGCGCGCCTCCCTCGGCCTGGCCTCGAACTTCGCCGACGTCGAAAACCTCATCGCGTTCGCCGAGCGCACCTATCGGGACCGTCCGGCCTCCGGCGAGGGCCTGCCTCCGAGGGACCGCTGCTGACCCGGCCCGCACGCCGCGGTGCGTCGCTGGGCGGGTCACGTAGCCCGACCGGTGACGATCAGGTCCACCTCGGCCGTGGTGCCCGCGGGCGTGGTGTGCCACAGCCACAACGGCTTGGGCTGCGCCCCGTGCGGCCCCCGCTCGACACTGATCTTGATCAGGGTGCCGGGCAGGATCGGCAATCCCTGCCCGGTCGGGAAATCGCTCCAGCGCCCCGTGCGCGTCAGGGCCTGGTGCAGGTTGTACGGCCCGGTGCGGGCCGACCGACGCTTTCGCCGGCGGCAGAGCTCATCTGTGCCGGTCCGCGGATCTGTAGGTGACCGGTAGGGCGGTCAGGGCGTGCTGGCGGAAGTCGGCCTTCCACCGCAGGTCGGTGTAGGGGACGGCGAGCGCGAGGTCGGGCAGGCGGTGTAGCAGGGTCCAGATGGCGATGCGTGCTTCGAGTCGGGCGAGCGGTGCGCCGAGGCAGTAGTGGGCGCCGTGGCCGAAGCTCAGGTGGGCGCCGTTCGCGGCGGGGTCGTGGTTGGCGGCGCTGATGGCGAGCATGACGGTGTCGCCGGCGGGGATGACGGTGTCGCCGATCTTGATGTCTTCGGTGGGGAAGCGGCGGAAGGCCATGGTCAGCGGCTGGTCTTGGCGCAGGTGGTCGTCGAGGAGACGGTCCATGTCGGGGGAGTGCGGGGAGGGTTGCGCGCGCACGGCGCGGGCGAGTTCGCCGTCGGTCAGCAGGCGGGCGAGGGAGGCGGAGATCAGGTGGACGGAGTTCTCGTAGCCCGCGGTGAGGATGAGGAAGGCGAGGGAGAGTAGTTCGTCTTCGGACAGGCGGTCTTCGCCGTCCCGTGCCGTGATCATGGCGGAGAGCAGGTCGTCGGCGGGCTGTTGGCGTTTGGCGGCGATCAGTGTGGCGAGCAGGTGGATGATCTGCCCGAGGGTTGCGGCCAGGTCGTTCGGGCCGAAGCGGTCGGGGGTGAGCATGACCTGGGTACAGGCGCGTAGTGCGGCGACCTGTTCGTTGGGGATGCCGAGCAGGTCGCTGATCACGGCGACCGGCAGCGGCGCGCAGTAGTTTTCGATCAGGTCGGTGTGGCCGTCCTGGGGTAGGGCGTCGATGAGTGCGTCGGCGGTGGTTTGGATGCTTTGGCGTTGCTGCTCGGTGCGCCGGGCGGTGAACGCGGAGGTGACCAGGCGGCGCAGTCGGGCGTGGTCGGCGCCGTCGAGGTTGAGCAGGTTCGCTTCCAGTGCGGGCGGCATGCCGAAGCCCTGGTAACCGGCGCGGGAGTGGCGCTTGTCCAGCGCCAGGCGTCGGTCGGCGAGCAGCTGCCTGACGTCCTGGAGGATTATTCAGAATGCCTTGCCCGGGCGGGGATCTGACCGCGTGTGAGACAACGACCCCGCGTGCGCTATGACTAAGAGTGTCTAAGTCCAAGGTCACAGCGAGGCGGGGTCGTTGCTGCACCAGCGTACATCCAGACTGTCCGAGCAGGAGTTGCGCGAGATCGTGGCGCGCGTGGACGCACTGCTGCCCGAGCCGTGGGAGCGCCGGGCCGGGCGCAAGAAGGCGCTGAGCTTGGTGTACGCGGTGGAGGCCGTGGTGATCTACCTGCGTCGCAACCACGTTCAGGACGTGCTCGGCGAGTTCTACAACGTATCGCAGGCCACGATCTCCCGCGCGATCAGCCTGCTCGCCCCGCTGGTGCGGGCCGCCACCGCGACCGAGATCCCCACGGCTGAGCAGGTGCGGGACCGGATCGCCGGCAGGATCGTGCTGCTGGACGGCGCCCTGGCCCCGGTATGGTCCTGGGCCGGGCACCGTGAGCTGTGGGCGGGCAAACACAAGAGCAC
>JBOHCW010000150.1:0-6156 GCA_050725375.1 Actinocrinis sp.
GGTCAGGTCGCCGCGGGCCACCGCCGTGGTCACCTGCGCGATGTTGCGCACCTGGCTGGTGAGGCTGTTGGCCATGCCGTTGACGTTGTCGGTCAGGTCCTTCCAGGTGCCGGCCACGCCCGGCACCTGCGCCTGGCCGCCGAGCTTCCCGTCGGTACCGACCTCGCGGGCGATACGGGTGACCTCGTCGGCGAACGCCGAGAGCTGGTCCACCATCGTGTTGATGGTCTCCTTCAGCTCCAGCATCTCGCCGGCCACCTCGACGGTGATCTTCTGCGAGAGGTCGCCCTGCGCCACCGAGGTGGTCACGCCCGCTATGTCGCGCACCTGCGCGGTCAGGTTCGAGGCCATCGAGTTGACCGAGGCGGTCAGATCGCGCCAGATGCCGGCCGCGTCGGGCACGTTGGCCTGGCCGCCGAGCCGTCCCTCGGTGCCCAGTTCGCGGGTGACCCGGATCACCTCGGAGGAGAAGTCGGACAGCTGGTCGACCATGTCGTTGATGGTCGTCTTCAGCCCCGCCATCGCTCCGGAGGCCGGCCCCTCGACCTTGCGCGACAGGTCGCCGCCGGCCACCGAGGAGGTGACCCGCAGGATCTCCTGGATCTGGCCGCCCAGCCGGCTCCACGCGTGGTCGGTCGAACCGATCAGCTCGGACCACTCGCCGGGCAGCCGGTCCGGGCGCAGCGGGGAGTCGGCCGGATTGTCGGACAGCGGGATCTCGCCGCCGATGGTGGCGGCGAGCCAGGCGATCGCCTCGTAGACCTCTTTCAGCTGCGCGGCGAGCCGGTTGACCGCGCGCGCCTTGCGCAGCACGTCGCCGCGCAGCGTGCGCCCGTCCGGCGCCAGGTCGGCCGGGTGCGCGACCGCCTCGCGCAGTTCGCCGTCGGCCAGCGCCTCGATGACCCGGTCGATCTCGGCGCTGGGGCCGGCGATCCCGTCCAGCATCCGGTTGACCGACTGCGCGGCCTGCTCCCAGGCGCCGCGGCCGGCGGCCGGCGGGATGCGCTCGGTCATCCGCCCGTCGCGCTCGACCGCGCCGGAGACCCGGTCGATCTCGGCGCAGAACACCTGCTGGCGGTCGACGATCTCGTTGAACAGCGCGGCGGCCTCGGCCATCGGCGTGCCGGGCACCACTTCGAGGCGCACCCGCAGGTCGCCGTCCCGGACCGCTCGCAGGACCTTGACCAGCCCGGTGAGTTCGAGCCCGTCGTCGAGTTCCAGTCGCACCGCGGCGCCCGGCCGTTCGGTCGCCGTGCCAGACCGCTGCGCCATGGGTTCCTCTCCTCGGTTGCACCCGTTCGCCGTGCAGGCTGTTCGTTGTGCAGGTAGTTCGTTCTGCGCTGTGTTCGATGGTCTGCTGTCTATGCGTGGTCGAATGGTTACGCGGGTTGTCTGAGTGGTAGTCACGCAGCCGATCTCAGGTATGCATACGTGAGCCAGTCTCGCACCGTATCAGGCGTGCAGGGAAGAAAAGTGGGATTCCGCCCACGCTGCGAGACCACGCGACCACGGACCGCTCCTTCACATCGCGGCCGCGCTGGATACGATCGACAGGTGAGCACCAGCGCCCTAGGGATGGATGACGACGCGTTGACCGATCTCAGTACGGCGCTGTTCGGCCCCGACCCGGCCGCTGTGGGTCCGGCGCGCTCGTTCGTGCGCGCGATCGTCGGTAAGTGGGGCGGCGCGGCGGTCGTGGACGACGCCGTCCTGATCGCGAGCGAGCTGGTCACCAACGCGATCGTGCACGCCGGAATGCCCGCGGAGGTCACCTGCGCGCTGCTGCGCGACGGGCGCGGAGCGGCGGCCTCGGTGCGCGTGGCGGTCGCCGACCGGCATCCGAGCCGGTCGATCCCGACGCCGCGGCTTGGCTGGGACGACGACGCCGAGGAGTCGGAGGGCGGCCGCGGGCTGTATCTGTCCGCGCAGATCGCCGCGTCGTGGGGCGTGCAGTACACGAGGGACTCGAAGCAGATCTGGTTCGTGCTCGACCTCGAACCGGACGCATTGCCGCCGTCCGCCCACCCGGAGCCGGGCGACGTCTCGTCGATCGGCGCGTTGCCGCATGACACGGCGTTGGGTGACACCGCGTCGATTCCGGCCGCCCGCACCGTGTCCACCCCCCGGCCCTCCTCTCCGCAACGAGCCACCATCGAAGACCTCGACGACTACCTGGAGCTGACCGCCGAGAAGATCAAGGCCCTGCTGGACGCCGACGGCGCCTTCGTGCTGCTGGCCGAGGACGGCGGCCTGGATTCGGGTCTGCGGCTGCGGGCCGAGAGCGGGTTGCCGCCCGGGATGCCCCAGGTGACCGCGCCGCCGAGTGCGGCGGGGCGGATCGGGTTGACCGGGCTGCCTGCTGTTTACCCGGATCTGGCCGGTCCATCCGACCATGGGACGCCTTTGATCCGGGCTTTGGCGGCCGGCGGCATGCGCTCGATGGCCACGGCCCCGCTGACCGCCGCGCCGGGCATCGCAGGGCTCTACGGAACCACCGGTCTGCTCGGGGTGGTCTCGCGCCGGCCTGGCCGGTTCACCGAGCAGGACGCGCTGCGGCTGGGCGAGAGCGCGGACCGGATCGCCGCGATCGTCGAGTCGGCGCGGCTTTACGAAGCGGGCCGGGCCCGGCGCGGCGCCCTGTCGTTCCTCGCCGAGGCGGGCGAACTGCTGGCCGGATCGCTCGACCCGGCGCGCACACTGGCGCTGGCCGCGCAGCTCGTGGTGCCCTCGCTCGCGCGCTGGTGCGCCGTGCACCGGCTGGACGAGGCGGGCCGCCCGAGCCTGGCGCTGGTGTGGCACGCCGACGAGGACCTGCACGATTCCCTCGAAAAGGCGATTCTCGACTCGGGTGCTCCCCCGGTCGGCGCGAACGCGCGGGACTGGCCGGTGCTCGGTTCCGCCGCCGACGCCGAGGCGCTGCGCCCCGGCGAGCTGCTGATCGTGACGCTGGCCGCGCGCGGACGTGATCTCGGCACGCTGACGCTGGCCACGCCGGCCGAGCACCGGTTCCCGCACGACACCGCGGAACTGGCCTGGGACCTCGGGCGCCGGGTCGCGGTCACCTATGACTCGGCGCTCGCCTACGCCGGGCGTCGCGAGACCGCGCACGCGCTCCAGTCCTCGCTGCTGCCGCCGCTGGTGCCCGAGGTGCCGGGCGCCGACATCGCAGTGGTCTACCATCCGGCGGGCAACACCGAGGCGCCGGCCCACCTGAGCCAGGACGCGCTGGTCGGCGGCGACTTCTACGACGTGTTCGAGATCCGGCCGGGCTGCTGGGGGCTGGCGATCGGCGACGTGTGCGGCACCGGCCCGCAGGCGGCCGCGGTGACCGGCCTGGCCCGGCACGCGCTGCGGCTGCTCGCCCGCGAGGGGCTGCGCCCGCCGGCGGTGCTGTCCCGGCTGAACCGGGCGATCCTGGACGAGGGCGAGCGCGGCAGGTTCCTGACGCTCATCTACGCCGAGGCCGAGCCGATGGCCGACGGCTCGCTGGTGCTCGCGCTGGTCTGCGCCGGCCATCCGCCGCCCCTGGTCCTGCGCGCCGACGGCAGCGTGCACACCGGCGCGCAGAGCCAGCCGCTGCTCGGCGTGCTGGAGGGCGATCCGGGCTTCCACCTCGACTCGCTGACCCTCAAGCCCGGCGAGACGCTGCTGGCGTTCACCGACGGGGCCAGCGAGCGGCGGCGCGGGGACGCGATGCTGGACTCGGACGGCCTGGCCGCGGTGCTCGCGGCCTGCCGGTCGATGTCCGCGGCGGCGGTCGCGGCGCGGGTGCAGCGCGCGGTCGAGGAGTTCGGCGACGCACCGCTGTCCGACGACATGGCGATCCTGGTGCTGCGCGCGACGGCCTGAAACCCGGTCTCCGTTCAGCAATCGCGCCCTGAAAAGGCGTTGCCCCGAAACGGATTCCCTGAAGGAGGTCCGCGCTTACCTCAGGCCGCGCGGTGGCGCACGAACCAGACCGCTGCGACGAGTAGCGCCAGCGAAAGCACCGCCAGGCCGCCGGCCTCGATGAACTGCAGGTCCCAGAAGCGGCCGGCCGGCTGGTAGACCTCGGTGTGGACGTAGCCGCGCGAGTACAGGTACGGGTAGGCGTCGAACTTGTGCCCGGCCACGGACGCGTTGTACAGCAGGTCGCTCAGTTGCGAGCTGTTGAGCACGGTTCCGGTCGGCGCTCTCCAGGTGTCGCTGACGATCAGGCCGACGGCGGAGTCGGGCCGGTTGACCAGCGTGACCGGCGACATGAGGTGCGGTCGCAGAGCCGTGATGGACGGCACGACGACCGCGATCCACACCGCGAGTGTCGCGCCGACCGCGGCGACCACGCGGCGCAGCAGTGCTCCGGCCAGGATGCCCACGGCGAACGCGAAGACCGCGCGCGCGACGAAGACCGCGCCGTAGATCTCCGGGATGCCGGTCTGGCCGATCCGGCCGTCGAGCGGGATCAGCGGCCCGTACCACCACATGACCAGGCCGGTGAAGGCCGTCGCCGCCGCGATCGTGAACACGGTGAGGACGACGATCTTCGTGACCAGCCAGCGGGTGCGTCCGGCGCCCTGGGTGAACGCGAACCGGTACGTGCCGGACTCGTACTCGCGGGCCAGCAGCGGAGCGCCGAGGAAGAGCCCGAACAGCACCGGCAGCGGCAGGAACGCCGCCATCAGCTGACTGACGCGGTTCTGGTCGCCGTGGAAGTCCGCGACGCGGCCGACGCAGTCCCGGCTCGTCGAACCCAACGGACCGGGCACGCAGCGGGCCAGGCCGAGCGTGGTGAAGTCGCGGTGCATCGCCAGCCCGTCGTAGACGAGTATCAGGGAACAGATGCACAGCGCGGCGGCGACCCCGAGCAGGGCGGTGCGGTGCTGGCGCCAGGCCACCCACCCGAGGCCGGACAGGGCGGGCCGGTGCGCACGGGCCGGCCGCGGCGGGGCGTCGGTCAGTGTGGCGGTCATGCGTGCGTGCCCTTTCCGGTCAGTTCGCGGGATTCCGGGAAGGCCGAGGCCCCTGGTCTGCGCAGGTAGGCCAGGACCAGTTCCTCCAGCCCGACCGCGTGCGCCTCCCAGCCTTCGGGCGGATCGGCGTGTGGTCCGGCGGTCCGCGCCAGCAGGTGCGCCTGGGCGCCGGCCCGGCGGTCCCGCACGACGGGAAGCCGCGCGGCGAGCAGGTCGGCCTGGGCCGCGGGGCCGGTGTAGAGCCGGTGCGCGGCCAGCAGGTCGTCGACCTCGCCGGCGACCTGGACCCGTCCGTCGCTGAGCAGGACCAGGTAGTCGGCGACCCGTTCGAGCTCGGAGACCACGTGCGAGGAGAACACCGCCGAGATGCCGTCCTCGGCCACGGCGGCCATCAGGGTGGCCATGAACTCGTGCCGGGCCAGCGGGTCCAGGCTGGAGAGCGGTTCGTCGAGGATGAGCAGCCGCGGCCGCTTGGCCAGCGCCAGGGTGAGCGCGACCTGGGCCCGCTGCCCGCCGGAGAGCCTGCCGACCTTGCGCCGCGGCGGGAAGTCCAGCTGCGCGATGCGCTCCTGGGCGCGGGCGGCGTCGAAGCCCGAGTTGAGGCTGCGGGCCAGCCGGATCGTGTCGGCGACCGAGAGGTTCGGGTACAGCGCCGCGTCCTGCGCGACGAACCCGACGGCCTCGCGGGCCGCGCCGCTGCCGGCGGTCAGCCCGCCGGCCACCCGGATCTCGCCGGCGCTCGGACCGGACAGGCCGACGGCCAGGTGCAGCAGCGTGGTCTTGCCAGCGCCGTTCGGCCCGACCAGCGCGACCACGTGTCCGGGCGGAATCGACAGGGAGCAGTCACGCAGCGCCCACGTCGCGCCGTAACGCTTGCCGAGTTCGGTCGCGACCAACACCGGGAGCGGGCCCGGCACCGGGTTCGGCTCCGAGTCCGGCAGTGGGTTCGACAGTGGGTTCGGCTCAGGGTTCGACGGCGGCGTCACCGGGCGCCCGCCCCCGATCCCTGAGTGCGGAACTCGTGTAGGGCGCTGGTGAACAGGGCCACCATTCCGTCGGCGTCGAGACCCGCGTTCTCGGCGCTCTCCATCCACGCGACCAGCCCGTTCAGCAGTGCGCCGTGGTCGCGGGGCCGGTCGCCGAGCGTCGCGGCGATGAACGTGCCCTGACCCGGCCGGCCGACCGCCAGGCCCTTGCGCTCCAGGTC
>JBOHCW010000151.1:0-2633 GCA_050725375.1 Actinocrinis sp.
ATGCAGCGCGTCCCACGGGTGGAGGCTCAGCGGGCGGGCCGAGCCGTCGGCGTGGTTGAGATACCAGGCTCCGCCGAGGTGCATCCGATGCGGGAACGCCACGGTCGCCCGTATGTCGTCGGCCGCGTTCGTGTTCGTGTTCAACGCGCTCCGCGTCGCGTAGTCGAGCACTTCGAGGGTCTCGAGCAGCCGGCATGCCCCCTGCCACCAGTACGCGTACCCATCGTCGATCGCGCCGTCGGGCGGCAGGACGGCGATGTACCGGTCAAGGCCCTCGATGACCAGGTCGACCAACTCCCCCCGGCGCTGCGCGTCGTCGGCCAGACGCAACGCCGAGACGAGCACGTTGCCGTGGATCCACGGGCTCCAGTTGTGCGCGTCGCCGTCGAGGCCAAGCCAGCGCCAGTCGCGGCGCGTGGCGAACGGTATGAGAACGCGCCGGTCCACCTCGTAGTGAATACGGGCACGTACATCCGGGGCCGGCTCGCCGAGCAGGTGGTCGATCCACGCGAGCTGCGCGGCGACCTCGCCAGCGCCGAGGTCCAGGTACGGATCGGTCATGGTCGGCACCACCGCGCCGTGCCGCGAGCGCGTGTCGTCGTGGGCCGGCCAGCACCAGCTGCTCTGTTCGCACAGCAGCGTCACGCCGTCGGCGACGTCATCCAGCCACGCGCTCTCGAGCATCACCGCCGCCAGCACCGCGGTGCGGGTGAGTCGGCGCTCGCGCGCCCAGACGATCTGCTCGTACACGTCGCGGTCGCCGTCACGGAAGTAGCGCGCGTAGTCACGCGCGAGGGGAATCGGCCACGGTGAGGCCAGGTCGGCCTCGGCACGCTCTCGCAGGGCCTTGATCGTCGCGTCGGCCAGCCGCTCAATTGCCCAGCTGGTCCGATCGGCGGCCGGCGGCACGGGCAGGCAGTCTCGTGCGGCGGCGAGCAGTCCCGCCGTCCGCGCATGCCTGCTCGCGCGCATCGACATCTCTTCCCATCACAAAGCCACGAGTCAGTCTGATCATTTCGGATCGTATCAGATCGCTCTGCTTCGATTCGGGTCGACGTTGGTATTGACATGTTCGCTTTCGATCGATTGCATGTCCCAGCGGCGGACCGTTTACGCAATGGTCACCTTCGTCGCACACTTGTGGGCGCTCACATCGACGGGAGGGCAGATGCTAGGCGATGCCTCGGGAGCCTCCGGTCCGCGCCTTCGCGCGCCGTGGACGCGCCGCGACTGGACTCGGCTCGCCGACCGGCTGCTCGCGTCCGCGCGGCGCTTCGCCTCGCCGGGGCACGCGCGCATTGCGCTGCCTGGTCCCGAGGGTGGCTACGGCGGCGCGGTCGACGGACTCGAGGGCTTCGCCCGCACCTTCCTGCTCGCCGGTTTCCGCCTCGCCGGGGACCGCTGCGCAGGGCTCGACGAACTGGCCGAGTGGTACGCGACGGGCATCGCCACCGGGACCGACCCCGGCTCGCCGGAGCGCTGGGTGTGCCTGTATGAGCATCCGCAGGCCAAGGTGGAGGCCGCGTCGATCGCGTTGGCCCTCGATCTGACCCGGCCGTGGATCTGGGACCGGCTCGCCGCTGAGGTACAGGAGCGCGTGGTCGAGTATCTGTCGGCGGCTGTCGGCGACGTCAGCTACCCGCGGATCAACTGGGTGTGGTTCCGGCTCGTCGTGCAGACCTTCCTACGCTCGGTCGGCGGTCCGTGGTCGGCCGACGAGATCGCGCAGGATCTGGCCGCGCACGACACGTTCCGTCGCGAAGACGGCTGGCTCTCAGACGGTCAGGAACGCGCGTACGACCACTATGCGGGCTGGGCCCTGCACCTGTACCCGACGCTGTGGGCGCGAATGTCCGGCGCCGCGGACCTGGCCGCCGCGCGACGCGAACGCGACGTCGCCGAACTCGACCGGTTTCTCCAGGACGCGGTGGCACTGATCGGCGCGGACGGATCGCCGCTGATCCAGGGCCGCAGCCTGATCTACCGCTTCGCCGCGGCGGCGCCCTTCTGGATCGGAGTGCTCGCCGACGTGCCGTCGCTGACGCCGGGTCAGTTGCGCCACGCCGCCGAGCGCGTCGTCACGCACTTCACCGAGCGTGGCGCGCCGGACGAGCGCGGTCTGCTCACCCTCGGCTGGCACGGAACGTGGCCGCGGCTCGCGCAGAGCTACTCCGGGCCGGGCTCCCCCTATTGGGCGAGCAAAGGACTGCTCGGCATCTCGCTGCCCGAAGAGCATCCCGTGTGGAGCGCGCCGGCGCGGCCGCTGCCGGTGGAGAGCGCCGACGTGCTGCGCGCCGTGCGCGCCCCGGGGTGGCTGATCTCCGGCACGCGCACGGACGGCGTCGTACGCGTCGTGAACCACGGCACCGACCACACCGTCGAAGGCACTACCTCGTCGGACTCCCCGCTCTACGCGCGCCTGGGCTACTCCACCGCGACCGCGCCGGTGCTCGACGAGGACGGCTGGACCGGGCCGGGCGACCAGAGCGTCGTCGTGCTCGACGATCAGGGCCGGGCCACCCATCGCAGCGGACTGCGCACCCTGACAGTGCGCGTCGACGACGGCGACGCCGGACCCGTCGGCATCGCCGGGTCGACGACGCTCGCGCACTGGGTGGACATCGAGCCGGACC